>NZ_BCSL01000019.1:0-69516 GCF_001570845.1 Dietzia papillomatosis NBRC 105045
GCTGAATCACTGTCAACTTGTGGAACTCAGGCCTGATTCTGGACCTGGACTACGGGCGTCCTTCTCCGGCGCCCTTCCATATGCGATAAGCACCCGGGAGCAAGCTGGGGTAGGCCACTAGTGCGATCTCAGATGAGGTGCGCAGAAATCAATCGATGGAAGTCATCGAACCCCTCAAGCGGAAGTCTCTCCCTCGCTAAAGCCTCGAGCAAAGCCTGGCCTGATTTCATTTGGGAGACTCGGTTCGCAAACGAGTTTGTAATCGTTTTTGCCCTAACCAAGCCCCAGCGCTCCTTCGGTGAGGCCGACTCCCATATTGTAGTCGCGTCGGTTACTGCCTTCGTCACAGTGTCTTTCGAAACTTGCTCGAGCTTCTCGATGGCCCTCTCTAGTCGCTCGATGGGCCGCTCGCCCCTTGGGCTGGGCCAGTCAAATTCAGTCTCGCGACGTAGACGTCTCTGAGCGAGCTCGGCGATTACGCTCTCCCGCTGGGTGTTAACCAATTCATCGAGAATTTGCCTCAGCAGTGCGACGTTGGCGAATTCGTTTCGAACTAATCTCCGATCAATCATCGCGGCGAGCGAAGCGTCCTCGGACAGGTAAATCCCCTCGATATCGCCGGTTGGCCATATAGCGATACGTGCCGCTATTTCGCTTGGGGGTTGGGGGGCGTCGACGTCTCGATCGACAGCGCCGATCACCGGAATATCGTAGGGGGCGAGTTGGGCGACTTCGCGAAGCGCCTGTGCGCGTCCTCCTGCGCTTCGAATAGAGGCCCGCGCCAATTCTGGGAATTGCAGCGTCAGTAAAGGAGCGTCGTTCTCTCCCTCCACTATGACAAGAAGGTCTGATTGAGTTAGGCTGCTGGCGCGAAATCCGGCCGCCCGGTACAACTCCAAGCGCCCGTCTTCGTCGCTGATTAGGCGCGGAGGTGCATCGTGGCTCATCCGAATAATTGAGGAAGGTGGTATCGCGTCCAAGACGGCTGGGCTATGGGTGGCCACAATTAACTGTCCGGCGTCCCCGACGCCCGTCCGTAGGGCGTGTATTAGACGCTGGCTAAGCAATGGATGTAAATACGCGTCAGGCTCGTCTACCAAGGCGGTCGAATGGCCTTGGCCTGCGCGCAAGACTCGGCTAATAACAACTAGTGCTTGGCGCTCTCCGCTCGATAAATCCCTTACGCCGTGAGTCGCGCCTGACGGGGTAGACACGCGCAGTTCCTCGGGGTGCTTCCGAGTAAGTGGAAGAAGCTCTTTGGGTGAGATTATCGAGTTAACGGCGGCCTGGAATGATTCCCAGTTTATACGAGCTTTCGCAGACTCCTCAGTTTCTCCAGGTTCGTCTGGGAGCGACGCGGCCACACAAAGAGCTCTTGCGAAGCTTTCGAATTCTTGATCATCGAGTCTCCCGTAATTCTGCACGGCGAATCTTGGTTCTGCCGTTTTTTCGAAAGAAACTAGCTCGGCTAATTGGCTTAAGTCGATAGACTTGGAGCCTTCGGGTAGGAGTCTCCGCTCCGCTGGGAGATAGATTAAGTTGAGGCTGGGTGAGGACTTGATAAACTCAGGCGAATTAAACGCTGTATGCAACGCGAAAGACTCGGGGACGGTGGTTCGCCTAAGTCCAGCCGTTGGGTGATGCGTGAACGTAATCATTACCGTTTGGGGAAGACGCGTATGGCTGCCGGTTGAAGCTATTTCAAACCGCTCAAGCGCAGCCCGCTCGCTTTCGCTTAGTCGGATGGAAATTTGCACTTCAGACTTTGCTCCAGCTACCGCCGAAGGGATGTAGCCGGTCCAAGGGGCTAGGAGGCAAGCGAGCAGTTTGCTCTTCCCCGTGCCATTGCTACCTGCTATAGCTACTACCGACGTTTCTGGAAACTCGATCGAACCGTCGGTGACGCCGCCGATTCCTTGGGTGGTTACCGAGGTGATGCGCATAGAAAATCTATATCATCGAGTATCTTAACTGCGTGCGCTTCGCCAGAATCTTCTGCCGCAGAACGCAATGCTCGGCCGGACAACCGAACTTGAGTCGCTCAGCGAGCACCGGGGGCTTGAGCGGAGTCCGCGCCGGTCGTAGCGTAATGCCATGGCTGGCATCAGCGCGCGGCACGTGGTCGTCGCCCTCGACTGTCCCAACGCGCGCGAGCTCGCCGAGTTCTACGCGTCGATGCTCGGCTGGCGGCTACACGACGGCGGGAACCCGGACTGGGTCGACGTCCTGCCGCCAGAAGGCGAGTCGGGCGCGCTCGCGCTCGCCTGCCAGACCGTCCCCGACTTCCGCGCGCCCACCTGGCCAGGCGGCCCGGTCCCTACGCAGGTGCACCTCGACTTCCACGTGAACTCGATCGCGGACGCAGAGCCGACCGCCCTCGCCGCCGGCGCCCGACGGCACGATCACCAGCCCAGCCTCGACGGTCGATTCGTGGTCTACCTCGACCCGGTCGGGCACCCGTTCTGCCTCTGCGAGGCGTGAGACCGCGCGGAGCACACCGCGCGACCCGGCGGCCCGAGCACGCCGCCTGTCCGGGCGATCGCGGGGCTCCACGTCGAGGACCCTCCCAGCATGTCCCGCCTCGGCGCGTGATGCAGCGCGTGGGCGGCGATGACCTTGTCGTCGTCGTGCCGCGGTCTTTCCCCGTCACCACACGGTGACCCCTCGCTTATCTGGCAACCCTCCGCAGCCGCGCGGCGCTCCGGAAACCCGTAGCGCTACGGGTACCCGGGGCCGGTCGGCGCCGAGGCACTGGGTCGTGGAAGGACCAGCCACCAGGAGGGCACCATGACCAGCAGAATTCGACGGGCACTGGCGGGGGGGCTACTGGCCGCGGCCACCGCCACCGGCATCGCTCTGGCCGGAGCGGGAACGGCCAACGCCTACATGCCGCCCGAGCCGACCCACCAGGGGACCGAGGGCGAGCGGGCCTACTACCAGGGCGGCGGCGACCCCACCATCCACCGCTTCACCTGGACCGGCGGCGCGTGGCGCTACGACGGATGCGTCGGCGTCGGCTACTACGAACAAGTGCGGTAATCGCCACTCCCGCCGCCTGTCCTGGGGTTCACTGTCACCGAGGGGTCCGCCGCGTCGGGTCAGCGATGACGGAGAACCCCGGGGCAGGGGCAGGGGCAGGGGAGCGATGCAGGGCCGGACAACTGAACTCGAGTGGCTCACCGAGCAGCTGGAGGCGGGTGGCTCCGGCCCGCCGCGGCTGACGCTCGTCAAGGGCCCGCTCGGCTCCGGCAAAACGGCCCTGCTGTTCAGCGCGCTCGCCGAGCTCGACCGGCCGACGCTCTTCCTGCGCGGAGACCCCTACCCGGACACCGAGACCCCCCTCGCGGCCGCGCGACAACTGGTGGAGCGGCTGTTCGACCAAGACCTCGAGCGCGTCGTGGCCGACCATTCCCCGGCCGCCATCCACCGACAGTGCTGCCGGTTCCTCGAGGCGAGCCCCCGACTGCTCATCATCGACGACGCACAGTGGATCGACCCCGCCTCCCTGCGGCTCTTCGCCGCCGTCCTCCCGCACGCCGCCGACACCGTCCTGGCCTACCGGACCGGGATGACACCCACATCCCTCATCGACGCCGCGCGGCGGGTGGGCGCGACCATCGAGCACCTCACCGTGGGACCACTCGACGACGACGAGGTCGCCGCCCTCGCCGCCGACCTCGATCCCCGGCAACGCCGGACCGTCGTGGAATCCGCCGCCGGCAGTCCGCTGTTCGCCCGCACGCTGATCGGCGCCTTTCGGCGGAACCCGCACGCCACCACGCTCGAGCATGTGTTGCACGAGGGGGCCGGGGCGGGCGGTGACGCGTTGAGCTCGGTGGTCGGCGCGGACCTGGCCCGGCTCGACCCGGGCGCCCGGCTCACCCTCACCGCGATCGCCGTGCTGGGCAGCGCCGACCCCGCGCAGCTGGAGGCGGTGGCCGGCGTCGCTGACGTGGGCCGGCACCTGGGCGTGTTGCGCGACTGGGGTCTCATCTCGACGTGGGCGGCTGAGCCCCTCCACCCGCTCGTGCGGTTCACCGCCTACTCGCGCGCGTCCGCCGCCGAGCGCGCCGCGCTGCACCGCGCGGCCGCCGCTCTGCCCGGCCAGGACGCGTTCGCCCGGGCCGGCCACCTGGCCTCGCTCGGGCCCGCGGCCACCGCGGAGAAGATCAGCGTGATCCTCGACGCCGCCGAGCGCGCCGCCGACTCCGACCCGCAGGTGGTGGAGCGATGGCTCGCGGGGGTCGGGGGCGCGGCGGCGGTTTCCGGTGGCGCGGCGCCTGCGGCGGCCGGGCACCCCGGCTCGGGCTCCTCCGGTATGGCGCCTGCGGCGGCGGGGCACCTCGGTCGGCGGTGCGATCTGGTCCGCGCGCGGGCGCAGGTGATCATGGGCCAGCCGGACAGGGCGATCGAGGCGCTGCGGTGACTACACGATCGGGGCGAGCTCCTCGCGGACCCAGCTGCGCAGGCGGGTCGGTGTGGTGGTGACGATCGAGCGGGCCTGCTCGGGTACGAAGTCGTCGCGTAGGCCGGTCGACATGCCCAGGAGTGCGTCCGCCCAGGCCGGCGGCATGCCCGCGCCGAGGTACTGCTCGCGCATCTGCTCGTCGGTGATGCGCTCGACGCCGACCTCGCGACCCAGCTCCGCCGTGAGGATTCTCGCGACCTGGTCCCACGACAGGTCCTCGGGGCCGTGGACGGCCTGCACGCGCCGCCCGCGCCACCCGGTGTTGAGCAGGGTGAGCGTCGCGACCTCCGCGATGTCCCGCGGGGCGACCCAGCTCATTTGCGCGTCGAGGGGAAGCACGGTCTGGAGCCGGCCGGCCCGGAGTGATTCCACCTCGAACAGCAGGTTGGTGAAGAAGTAGCCGCAGCGCAGGTGGGTGACGGCCGCGTCGGACTGGTCGAGGGCGACTTCTGTTTCCGCGAGGCCGTCGATCTCGCCCGCGCCGTGGCGCTTCTCCGCCCCGACGCTGCTCTGGAAGACGACCCGGCCGATCCCGTTCGTCTCGACCGCCGCGACGACGGACTCGGTCGCGCGGCGATAGTCATCCACGGCTCCGGGGACTCGGCGGGTGGGTCGACCCAGTAGAGGGCGCCGACGTCGGCCGTCGCGGCGATGACCTGGTCGGGGTCGCGGGAGTCGGCCCGCCTCGGCTCGGCGTGCTCGGCGAGCTCGGCGGGGATCTGGTCCGGGTGGCGGGTGAGCAGGACCGGCCTGACCCCGGCGCGGATGAGCATCCGCGTCAGGTGGCGGCCCACGTTGCCCTGGGGGGTCGTGACGGCGATCTTCATGGGGTCCCTTCTGCCGGGCGCGTTCTCTTGCGCGGGTTGGCGCGTGCAGGTTGCTGCGTGCGGTTTCCACGCTAGGGGCGGAAGCGGTCGGATTCGGTCCGGATTGCGGGCAGTTGCGGGCTTCCGTCGCCCTCGAGGAGGTACCTGGAACCGCGGTCTCCGAGAAGTCCCGCCCGCGGCCACCTACGGGTAAACTTCCATAGCACTGGAAGAAGGACGGAATGATGGCAGCAACGCTCGAAGGCGCGGAGGACACCGCCCGGTCAGCGGCCGAGACGCTTGCGGCCACGATCGAGGCAGGGGTCTCGGAGGATCGGCGTCAGACCGACGAGTTCATCACCGAGCTCACCGATTTCGCGTTGGAACTGCTCCACTCGTGGCCGTCTACAGCGCCGAGAGTTCACATCGACGGTCTGTTGTCCCTACTCATCCGTGCGCGGACTGCACATGAACAAGACGACGCCGACGACCTGCTCGTCGCCCTCGTCGGGATGCGGACTGTCCTGTCGCGGATACAGCGTCAGAAGCGCCTCGCCCGGATCGAAGATCCGCAAGAAGCGCTCGCGCTCCTCGACACCTCTCTGGATGGGTGGAGTGCTGACGACATCGCGCGGGTTGTAGGAGCACAGTCGCGGGTCCTGGCCAACTGGCGGGCCGGAGCGGTGCCGCGTAGAGCCGCGCTCGAGCGGTTGCAGATGGTGGCCGAGCTCGTGGTGGAGTTGCGGACGGCCATGACGGCTCGCGGGGTCCGAATGTGGTTCGACAACCCGGTGCCGCAGCTCGACGGACGGTCACCGCTCGAGGTGCTCGAGGAGGGCGACCTCCGGGCGCAGGCAGAGCTTCTGGAATTCGCGCGCGGTGGCCTCCGTTAGGAAGGCGCCCCCGCGGATACACGTGGAACGGGCCGCGTTTCGCCAGGTGGGGCACGCGCAGCCACCGCTCTGGCACGACGCCGGCCTCGGCGGCGTGCCCGTGCAGTCGAGCGGTCGCTGGCATCGGAGAGGCGAGGGCTACGCCCAGTACCTGGCGTTGTCGCCCGCGGGGGCGTGGGCGGAGCTGGTCCGCTACTTCGCCCTGCGGACTCCAGAGGCGGTAGTCGAGCAGCGACGATCGCTGTGGCAGGCGTACGTGGTTCTGGACGACGTCGCCGACCTGTCGACGTTCGACGACTGGACGGCGTGCGGTCTGGACCCCGAGGTGGCGGTAGCCGATGACCACGCCGAGTGTCAGAAATTGGCGGCATGGCTGCAGGGTGAGCGCTACCGTGGGGTGCTCGCGCCGTCAGCGGCACTACCCGGCAGCGTCAATCTCACCGTGTTCGGGGGCCGCTATGAGCAGCTGGCCGCTGATGACCCGAGCGCCGTGCGAGGACGTGATCCTGACCGATGGCTGCGCGTGGCGCTGGCGGCGGAGGGGGCCCACCCTCCGAAAGAGCTGGTGACACGGACCCGGTACCGAGGCCAACCGCATGGCGGATACGAAGACTGGGCAGCTGGCACGGGGTAACTGTGCGGGGACGGGTGTGACCACTCGCGGGCCGGAGGGGGGCGCAGCGGCGGCGTCGTCGCAGCAGGACCCGCTCCAGCCGGCGGGAGCGGGCCCGACCGGGCAGTGGAGGCGCTCGTCGTCGTCATCGCTTCCGCGCTGGCACGTGCTCAACCTCGACGGACAGCGGCCGCCACGAGAGCCCCGGGATCGAGCGCAGGGGAGCGAACGGGTCGGCAGCGCGCTGCCAGGCGACCGCCAGGTCGTCTCCGATGAGGTCGGCATCGGCGGGATGGGCGCGCGTGGCGAGCTGCCGCAGGCACTGGACGTCGGTGAGCTTGACGGTGACCGTCCACGTGAACGTGCCCCGGTCGGGGGCCTCAGGCGTCACCGCGCTGGCGACCTCGAGAACGGTGAAAGCGCCTCCCTCGAGGAGCTCCTCCAGCCCATCCGTGGGCCAGAGCAGCCAGGGCAGCTGTTCCAACGGCGGAAGGGCGGGATCGGGTCCCGCCTCCTCGCTCGCGGGATCCTCGATCACCTCGCCGGAGAACGCGTCGACTACCACGGTGTCCTCCTGGTACCGCGTCAGTTCGGCTGTCACCGCCGCCGGGTCGTCAACGGACACCGCCGCGGTGACAGTGCAGGACCACGTCTCGCGGTTCCTCCCGCGACGGGGACGCGCAGGCGAGGACTGCGGCGCGGGCTCGGGTTCGGGTTCGGGTAGGTCGAAGAGGCCGGGTTCGACGTTGTCCATGGCGGGTGAGCCTACTTCTCCGGCCCGGGATGCCCCAGTACGGCGCTCGAGTCTCGTATCGTCGATGAGGTGACGCCCTCGACAGACCGCCCGTACGGACCAGGCGACCTCTCCGCAGATGAACTGAAACAGGCCATTCTCGACGCGCTCGCGAGCGCGGGGGTCCCGCAGACCGAGCTGATGGCCTCGCTGGCAGCCGGGGCGGACTACCAGTCGCCGTGGGAACGCCCGGCCGTCAACCGCCGCCACCCGAGGCGCGAGACACCGGTGACGTACCGCGTCAAGGTCGAGTTGCTGGACTCGTCCCCGCCCATCTGGCGGCGCCTGGACCTGCGCAGCGACCTCATGCTGCCGCGCCTGCACCTGATCCTGCAGGAGGCCATGGGCTGGACGAACAGCCACCTGCACGAGTTCATCCATTCGTCGTCGCGCCAGGACCGCGACGCCGAGCACTTCGGCTCCATGGACTACCCCGACGCCGGCGAGATGGGCGAGCTCGACGAGGCCGACGTGCGGCTGGACGAGCTGGCCCACAGCGTGGGCGACAAGTTCCTGTACTGGTACGACTTCGGTGACAGTTGGTGGCACCGCGTCACCGTGGAAAAGGTCCTGGAACATGGCGACGACGACGAGATTCCGGATGCAACCGTGGTGGCCGGTCGCCGGGCATGCCCGCCGGAGGACTGCGGGGGGATCTGGTCCTACAACGAGTGGATCGCCGGGGACGCCGACCCGGACGGCTGGGACCCGCACACACTCGAGTTCTGGGCGGGGTGGGATGCGGAAGCGTTCGACCTCGACGATGCCCAACAGCGAGTGGCCCGGGTCGCGGAGATGCCCGCCACCCTCCGGGAAATCCAGCTGGAGGAGGCCGAGAAGCTGCAGATCCTGCTCGAGCGGATCGGGGAGGGCGTCAAACTCACCGCGGCCGGGTACCTGCCGCCGGCGATGGTCGAGCAACTGATGGTCGACACCGGCTGGCACCGCCAGTGGATCGGGAAGAACAACCGCGAGGACCTCACGTTCCCGATCTGGCAGCTGCGGGACTGGGCCCGGGCGCTGGGGCTGGTGCGCAAGTACAAGGGCGAGCTACGGCCCACCCGCCGGGGCGCGGCGCTGAAGAACGACCGCGAGGCTCTCGCCGACCTCATCGCCCGCAGCATCCCGCACGACCGGCTCTACGGCACACCGCTCGACTGGTTCTGATGTGCCGGAACGCGACCCGCCCGTATGGGGGGCGTGGCCGGCTGCCATGCGGTGGGATCGGCAGCGGTGTATAAAGTGGAGTCTAGTCCGCTTTGGAGATCGCCGCGTACGCAACGAAGCGCGCGGCCGCGGCCACCGGTCGCTCCCGCCAACAATGAAGACCTCACCCACCCGGGACGTCACCATGACCACTGCACGCGAGAATCCCGACAACGCTGAGCCCCCCGACAACGCTGAGCCCGCCGAAAGCGCTGAGCCACCTGAAGTCCCGGAACCAGCGGTGCGCGCTCGCGGCCTCGGGCTGGTGGGCGACCACGGCCGGGTCTTCGGCCCCGTGGATCTGGATATCGACCGCGGTGGAATCACCGTCCTACGCGGCCACCCCGGCAACGGCCGCACATGCCTCCTGCTCACCCTGGCCGGTCGAATGGCACCCACCGAGGGGCGGCTCGAGGTGCTCGGTCACACCGGCAGTCGCGAGATCTTCACCCGGTCGGCGATCGCCGGATTCTCGGGCATCGACGAGCTGGACCCGGCGGTCACGGTCCGCACGGTCGTGGCGGAGCAGCGCGCGTGGATGAGCCCGTGGTGGCGCCCGCGTGGCCGCACCGGCCCAGCCCAACTCGAAGAGCTCCTCGGCCCGGTGTACGGGGACCTCCGCCTGCCCGGGCTGCGCACCTACATCGGAGACCTCACCGAACTGGATCGCCTGCTGCTGCGCATAGCGCTGGCCCGCTACGAGGGCACGCCGATACTCGTAGTGGACGACATCGAACAGGTCCGCGTTCCCGCGGAACGCGCACGAGCGCTGCAGCGCCTGGCCGAGATCGCCGACGCCGACCAGAGCACCGTCATCCTGTCTTCCGTGGACTCCCTGCCCGCGGGCTCGCCCGAGCACCACATGGTCACCGTCCCCGCCACCAAGGAAGGCCTCGCATGATCTCCGGACTGTCCATCGGCAGTGAGCTCAAACGCTTCGGCCGCGGACGGCTACCGCGAGTGGCGATAGTCGTGCTGGTGCTCATGCCCCTGCTCTACAGCGCCCTGTACCTCGCCGCCTTCTGGGACCCGTTCGGCCGGACCTCCCAGTTGCCGGTCGCGTTGGTCAACGACGACACCGGGACGCAGGTCGACGGCGAACCACTACGCGCCGGCGACCAGGTGGTGGACGAACTCCTGCAGAACGACCAGCTCGACTGGCGACTGGTCGACGCCGCCGAGGCCGAAGCCGGACTGTCCGATCACCACTACAACTTCGTGGTTCGCCTGACCCCGGAGTTCAGCGAATCCGTCGCCTCACCCACCGGGGACGACCCGCGGCAGGCCGCGATCACCGTCACCTACGACCAATCCGGCAACTACCTGTCCAGCCTCATCGGACGCAGCGCCACAGCCGAACTGCACAACGCGGTGGGCTCGGCCATCTCAGCGCAGGCCGTCGACAAAGTCCTCGTGGGTGTGCAGGATGCCGGCGCCGGGCTGCGCGAGGCCGCCGACGGTGCCGCGCAGCTCGACGACGGCGCGGGCACACTCGACGACGGCATCACCGAGCTGAGCGAAAAGTCCGCCGAACTGGACGCCGGCGCCCGCACCCTCGACCAGGGCGCCGCCACGCTCGCGGACGGCAACCACCAGCTGGCCACCAAGATCCACGAGGCCCGCTCCGGAGTCGACCAGCTGGCCGGCGGGATCGGCACTGCCGCCGACGGCGCGACGCAGCTCAACGAGGGCGTCCAGCGCCTCGACGGCGGAGTGCAGCGGCTCGGGAACGGGGCCGCGCAGGTCAGCGGCGGAGTCGACCAGCTCGCCGGTGTCCTGGATCAGCTCTCGCAGGCACAGAACGCCGCGATCGCCCCGCTGCGGCAGGCCGCCGCGCAGATGAGGCAGGTCGAGGCCACCACCGGCCTGGCCACCGCTCCGGGGTCCGCGGGATCGGGGAGCTCCGCGGGATCGGCCGGGGTACCGGTCTCCGTGCAGTTGGAGACCCTGGCCGACCAACTCGAATCGCAGGGCCTCGGCGCCGGCTCGTCGCAACTGTCGGACCTGCACCGGCTGCGCGACGGCGCCCGCGAGTTGTCGTCGGCACTCAACGACCCCTCCGGCGAGTTCCTCACCGGGATCAACGCCCTGGGCGCCGGCGCGGCGCAACTCGACAACGGACTGCAACGACTCGACACGGGCGCCACCACCCTCGTCGACGGCGTGCGCCAGCTCGACGAGGGCGCCGCACGCTTGGACGAGGGCGCGGCCACCCTGGCCGCGGGCACCGGCGACCTCACCGACGGCACCGGCCGCCTCGTCGACGGCACCAGCCGGCTCGCCGACGGCTCACACACCCTCAAAGACGGCACCGGCCGGTTGTCGAGCGAACTGGCCGCCGGCGCCGACCGGGTCCCGCAGTGGAGTGACCAGCACCGCGAGGACATGGCGCGCACGATCGGAGACCCGATCACACTCACGTCGATATATGACAACCCGGCGGAGACGTTCGGCTACGGGTTCGCCCCGTTCTTCGTGCCGCTGGCACTGTTCGTGGGCGGGATCATGATCTGGCTGCTGCTCACGCCACTCCAGCCGCGCGCCGTGGCCACACGGTTGCACCCGCTGCGGGTCGTGATGGCCTCGCTGCAGCCGGCGCTGCTGTTGGCGCTCGGGCAGGCGGTGGTGATTCTGCTGGTGCTGCGCTTCGGTCTGGGCATGACGCCGGTTCACCCGATGGGCGCACTGGCCATCATGGCGCTGTCGGCGGTGGCGTTCATCTCACTCATCCAGATGCTCAACGTGGTGTTCGGCCCGTCGGTCGGCAGAGTGCTGTCCATGGCACTGCTGATGCTGCAGCTGACCTCGGCGGACGGCATCTATCCGACCGCGGTCGAGCCCGCGTTCTTCCGCTGGATCCACCCGTTCAACCCCATGACCTACACCGTGCAGGGGCTACGGCAGACCATCATGGGCGGCAGCCCCTCGCAGATGTGGATTCCGGTGTTGGTTCTGACGTTGGTGACGGTGGGTGCGATCGGCATCAGTACATGGGCGGCGCATCGCAATCGTGTGTGGACGCTGGAGCGGTTGCACCCGCCGGTGGCCATGTAGCGCGGAGTTACTCCTCCGTCGTGATGAACTGGGCGAGCGACTCGGGGCCTATAGCGGCCCGCCGAGGCGCCAGTAGCCGGTGAACTGGACGCGGTCGGGCTCCTGGCCGCGGGCGAGGAGATGCCGGCGGACGGCCGTGACCATCCCGGACTCGCCGGCCACCCACGCGAACCCGGCGGGGAGCTCGACCGCGGCCATCGCGTTGATGAGCTCATCCGCCGAGCCGGGCGCCGCCGCCACCACCCGAACCCGGACGCGGTCGGCGTCGGCGGGGGAGACCGCGGGCAGAACCGTGCGGGGGAGGGCGGACGGGTCAGGCACCGCGGCCAGCACGTCGAGCGCCAACGTCGGCGGTCGCTCCTCGATCAGCCGGGCCAGCGCGGGCAGGGCGGTGGCGTCCCCCACGGCCAGCATCCGGTCCACCGCGGGAAGGGCCCGGCACACCCGCGGGCCGACGATCGTCAGCGCGTCACCCGGCCGGACCGACTCGAGCCAGCGCACGCCCGCGCCCGAGGCGTGGCGGACCAGGTCCACGGCGAGGGCGCCGTCTCGCAAGGACCGCACGGTGTACTCCCGCACCAGCGCGGCGCTGCCCGGTGGGTGGCCCAGCCCGCCACCCGGCGCGGGAACGGGGAGGGTGACCTCGCCCGTCACGGGATCGGGCAGGCAGAAGACCACGACGTCGTCGAAGGACGGGCTGCGCACGGCGGGCACGAGGCCGGTGTCGCCGGCCGCGGCGGAGGCGGTGGCGCATGCGGAGCTGGCGGCGGCGAACTCCCCGAGCTCGTCGCCCTCGAGCGTCACGCGCACCAGCTCGGGAGCGAGGGGTTCGACGGCGCGTACTCGGACCCGCCGCAGCGCGGTCGGCTGCCAGCTCTCCGCCCGGTGGGGGTTGCGCGGGCGCGGGGTCTCGCGGTCGGACGGGCGCCGTGCGGGTTTCTCGGACATGCCGGTCTGGTCAACCACGGCGACCCTCCCGCCACAACAGACCCAGGAAGAACAGCCCGCCGAGCACCACCGTCACCACGCCCACCGGTAGCGGCTGGGCGAACGCGTGCTGAGCCACGAGGTCGGAAGCCAGCAGCAGCACCCCGCCCAGCAGTGCCGCCGGCAGGACCCGATCACTGCGGGTGAGCAGCCGCGACAGGTGCGGAGCCACCAACGCCACGAACGAGATCGGCCCGGCCGTCGCCACGGCCGCCCCGGCCAGGACCGTGGCCGCCGCCAACAGGACCAGCCGCGTGGAGCGCAGTCGCACGCCCAGGGCCACCGCGACGTCGTCGCCGAGCGCCAGCGCGCGCATGGCCCGGGACCGACTCGCGATGACCACCGCGGCCACGAGCAGCACCCACGCCAGCGGCCAGAGCTCGGACCAGCCGCGACCCTGCAGCGAGCCGGTGAGCCAGATCTGGGCGGTCACGGCGCTGGCCACGAACCCCCTGGAGAGCAGGTGCGCCACGTACGCCATCGCCAGGGCGCCCAGGGCCACGCCGAGCAGGACCAGGCGGGCGCCGCTGAGCCCGCGCCACCACGTCAGGGCCAGGATGAACCCGGTGGTGAGCGCCGCGCCCGCGAGTGCGCCCGTGGCGACCTGCGCGATCCCGCCGCCCAGCACGAGGATCACCGTCGCCCCGCCCGCCGACGCGCCCTGGGTGATGCCGATGATGTCCGGGCTGGCCAGCGGATTGCGGGTGAGCGCGCAGAACAGCGCGCCCGACGTCGCCAGAGCCGCGCCCACCGCCAGCGCGACCAGCGCCCGGGGCAGGCGGCGTTCGTGGATGAAGAAGTTGGTGGTGCGGTCGGGTGCGTCGCCGAGCAGGGTCGCCACCGCGTCGGGGACCGAGATGATGAACTCGCCGATCACCAGCGAGGCGGCCACGAGTATGACGACGACGACGGCGAGGATCGCAGTGACCCACGCAGTGCGCAGGTGCAGCCGCACCGAGAATCGGCCGGCGGCGAGGAGGCGTTCGTCGCTGGGCAGGGCTGTTGCGGGGCGCGGTGCGGTTATCGTCATGCGACACCCACCCGTCGGCCCGCGGCCAGGTACGCCACCAGCAGCGGCGCGCCGATGAACGCCATGACCACGCCCGCCGGGGTCTCCGAGCCGCTCGCGATCACGCGGCCGACCACGTCGGCCACCAGCAGCAACGCCGGGGCCACCACAATGGACAGCGGCACCACCCGGATCAGGCTCGGGCCGACGAGACCGCGGACGAGGTGGGGCACGACCAGTCCCACGAAGCTGATGGGGCCGGCCAGCGCCGTGGCGGTCCCGGCGAGCAGTGCGACGGCGACGAGCGACCACACCCGCACCCACCCGGGGCGCACGCCCAGCGCCACCGCCGAGTCGTCGCCCAGGGCGAGCGCGTCCAGGCCGCGCAGGAGCAGCAGGGCGATCACCGCGCCCGCGACGACGAGCGGGATCACGCCGGTGACCTCGTCGATCGACCGCGCAGTGAGCGAGCCGACTTGCCAGAAGCTGTACGCCTGCAGGACGGTCTCGTCCAGCACGACGAACGTTTGGCTGAGACCGGACAGCACCGCTGCCAGCGCGACGCCGGCCAGGGTGAGCCGAACAGGGGAGGACGCCGCGAGCGCCGAGGTGCTGAGCAGGAGGATGATCGCGGACGCCACACCGGCGCCGGCCAGTGCGAACCACACCGTGGAGGCCAGGCCGAGGCCGCCGGTGAGCGTCGCTCCGGCGACCACCCCCAGCGCGGCGCCGGCATTGACGCCGAGGATTCCCGGGTCGGCGATCGGATTGCGGGTCATTGCCTGCATGAGCGCCCCGGACGCGCCGAGCGCCGCACCGCACACCAGCCCGAGCACGGTCCGGTTGGCCCGCAGTTCGCCGACGATCCCCACCACGCTCTGCGTGCCCTGGCCGAGCAGCGCACCCACCACCTCGGCGGGCGGGATCGGGCGGGCACCGATAGCGAGGCTGGCCACGACCGCGGCCGCCAGGGCCAGGACGGCCACGATCAGTCCGGGGAACAACCCGGCTCCGCGGCGGGGCTGCTGGCCAGCGCTTGCTGCCGGGGCGGCTGCCCGGTCGGCGGCCGGCACCGCGGGCCGTGCGTCGGCGTCGGAGTCGGGGAGAGGTCGTGGGGCCACGGTGGAACCCTAGACCAGACTCATTGTTAGGTGAGCCTTGCCTGTGTGGTTTGATCTGTAGTCATGACCAGAATCTCACGCCGGCGCCGCTCGGTGCCCGCCCTGATCGCCATGGCCCTCGCCTCTGCGGTGGCTCTGTCCGCGTGCTCCGGCAGCAGCGACACCGCCGAGGCACCTTCGGACGAGGCCTATACCGTCACCCACGCGATGGGCGAGACCGTGATCGACGGGACGCCCGAGAGGGTCGTCGTCCTCGACTCTCCGCACCTCGACGCGCTCGTCGCGCTCGGCCACACGCCCGTCGGGATCACCGAGTCCGGCGCCGGCTCCGGCGCCCCGCCGTACCTCGGTGACGTGGACGCCGAGATCGTGGGCCTGACCTCCGAGCCCGACATCGACGCGATCGCCGCCCTTGCCCCTGACCTCATCATCGGCGCCAAGGTCCGCCACGAGGCCATCTACGACGAGCTCTCCGGCATCGCCCCCACCGTGTACTCCGAGAACTCCGGCACCGACTGGCAGGAGCAGGCGCGGATCACCGCCGCCGCCGTCGGTGAGGACGAGGAGATGGAGCAGCTCATCGACGACCTCGACACCCACATCGCCGAGGTCGGCGAGCAGGTGGGCGCCGAGGGCACCACGCTGTCGATCGTCCGGTTCCGCCCGGACAACTTCCGCCTCTACGGACCCGAGACGTTCTCCGGCTCGATCCTGTCCCAGATGGGCTTCGACCTGGGCGAGCGCGAGTGGAACGAGTACTCCATGGCCGAGCTCTCCCCGGAGCTGTACGAGCAGATCACCGGCGACGTCGTGTTCTTCACCAACCCCGGCGGCGACCCGTCGGCGACGACCATGGCGACCGTGACCGGGCTCTGGGGCGACCTGCCCGCCGTGAAGTCCGGCCAGACCTACGAGGTCGAGGACGAGACCTGGATGGTCGGCATCGGCGTCCTGGGCGCCGGCGAGATCCTCGACGACGTCCAGGAGATCCTGGGCTGATGCGCCCCACCTCCCTCGACCGTGATGCCCGCGCCGGCGCCCAGCTCGAGCGCGGGCGCGGGCTCACGGTGGAGGGGGCGCGGCTCGCGTACGAACGGCGCGTCGTGGCCACCGACCTCGACCTGGAACTGCCCGAGGATGCGTTCACGGTGATCGTCGGCCCCAACGCCTGCGGCAAGTCCACGCTGCTCAACGCCCTGGCTCGCGTGATCGCTCCCGGCGAGGGACGGATCCTGCTGGACGGACACGATCTGCACCGGCTGCGGACCAAGGCGGTCGCCCGCCGGATCGGGCTCCTGCCGCAGGGCGCCGTCACTCCGGAGGGGATCCGGGTCGACGACCTGGTGGCGCGTGGCCGGCACCCGCACCACAGCCCACTACGCCAGTGGAGCCGCGCCGACGACACCGCCGTGACCGCCGCGATGGCCTCCACCGGGGTGTCCGATCTGGCGACCCGGTTCGTCGACGAACTCTCCGGCGGCCAGCGCCAACGCGTGTGGGTCGCCATGCTGCTGGCCCAGGAGACGCCCATCCTCCTGCTGGATGAGCCCACCACCTACCTCGACATCGCGCACCAGTACGACCTGCTGGACCTGCTCCGAGACCAGCACGAGAGCGGTCGCGCGGTGATCGCCGTGCTCCACGATCTCAACCAGGCCGCCCGCTACGCGACGCACCTGGTCGTGATGAAGGACGGCCGCGTGGTGGCCACCGGCGCCCCGGCCGAGGTCCTCACCGCCGAGCTGGTGGAGCAGGTTTTCGGGCTCCCGTGCCTGATCGCCGCCGACCCGGTGACGGGAACGCCCACCGTGGTGCCGCTCGATCGGCGCAGGCGGAGCTGATCGCACCGCTACGCTGACCGGACCTCATCCGCTCACCCTGGGAGATTCATGTCCGCACTGCGCACGTCCATGGCTGCTGTCGGTGCCGCGATCGCGGCAGGCGTTGCGGGAAGTCTGATCGGCGCGGCGCCCGCCACCGCACAGCCGGCCGCCCCGCCGATCCCGCGGGGTATGCCGCAGGTGGTGACCGATGTGCTCGGCCCCCGGGACCCCGGGTTCTGGAACCCGGCGGTGAACGGCACCCGCGTCCTCACCCCGGTCGAGCCTGGTGTCGAGGTGGCGTGCGCGACGGGCTTCGAGCCGGTGATCTCGTGCTCGACGCTCGACATGCGCGACTTCACGCCGCAACGCAGCCTGGGGTTCATCGACGTGCCCACGCTCGGAGGGCCCGCACTGCGGATGTGGTTCGACTATCCGCGGTGGGGCGACGGCTCGACCGGGGACGTGAACCGGCGGGTGATCGAGTGGTGGGAAAGCAGGAACTGACGTCACCGACGGCGACTGACCCGCCGCAGACAGTCGTACCCGGCCCTACCGGTCGGGCTTGAGGCCGTTCTCGATGCCCCACGCGACCGCCTGCGCGCGCGTGGCCACGTCCATCTTCCGGTACGCCGAGCGCACGTAGGTTTTCACCGTGTTGAGCGAGAGGTAGCACTGCTCGGCGATCTGCTCGTTGGACAGCCCCTGCACGATCAGGCTGACCACCTCGGCTTCTCGGTGTGAGAGGCCGGCCTCCTTGGCGGGCCACTTGTCGGGACCCATGATCGGCAGGCCCGCTCCCGTCAGGGTGACGCGCTTGCCGGCGGCGATCTGCTCGATGCCACTCACCAGCTCGGGAGCGGTCAGGGACTTGGACAGGAACCCGTGGGCGCCCGCGTCGAGGCTGTCGCGCACCGCGGCCGGGTCAGAGGTGAACGAGTAGACGGCGACCGCCGCGATGGTCGGATCCTGCAGGAGCTTCTCGAGGCGGTCGTCCTTGCCCAGGGACGAGGCGAAGGAGTCGTATAGGGCCACGTCCACGGTGGCCGATCCGCTGGAGACCAGGTCCTTCTCCACCATCTCGATCCGGTCGGAGTAGGGGGCGAGAAAGGCGTTGACGCCGGCGACGACGACGAGGTAGTCATTGACCACTGTGACCTTGATCGGCATCCGCAGATCTTAGCAACGGGCTCTGAACGGCCACGCCCTGCTAATACACCCCTAGGGGTGAAGTGTGCCCGGGTGGACCCGGGAGACAATTCGACGTTGATCTTCCGCCATCTGCGACAGGAGCACGAGTGCCACGGTTCAGGAATCTGAAACCCACATCGGAGTTCTGGGCCTGGAGGGACGACGGAGCGTGCGTCGGCGACCCCGATCTCTTCTACAGTGCCGAGGACGAGCCGAAGGGCGTGCGTCGTCGCAAGGAGAAGGCGGCCAAGGAGATCTGCGCCCGCTGCCCGGTCCTCGAAACGTGCCGCAAGTTCGCGATCGAGGCGGGCGAGCTCTACGGCGTCTGGGGCGGGATTACCGAACTCGACCGGCACAAGCTGGCCGGGCGGCAGCGGACCGGCTGAGGCTCCCGCCCCCCCGCCCCAGTGGAGTGACCGTCGCGCGCTACGACGGCATGCGCCTGAAAAGCCCCGGATCGGTGCGGCGATGGTGCGCTGATTATCGCGCCGGATCAGGCCCGACAACTGATAACCAGATGAGCGCTGGGCCCACGATCCGCGCCAGGCGCGTCGATAGGTCGCACCTGCTTACGTTGTCCCAGGACGGGTCATGGAGAAGTCAGTGTCTGTGACCACTCGACGAACAGCGGGCGCCGGACGGGCAAGGGCTCGCGCATCTGGCGCGCGGGCGCCGAATCTCGTGTGCACGGCCCCCACACATCGGGCGCGCGGACCCCGCTGACGAAGAATGTCCCGGGCCATCGACGAACGATGATCCGGGACATTCACTCTGAGCGGATGACGAGATTCGAACTCGCGACCCTCACCTTGGCAAGGTGATGCGCTACCAGCTGCGCCACATCCGCATTGCATTCCGGCCCGCCGGGGCGTTCCGTGCTGCGAGAAAGAACAATAGCGCACGCCGTGAAGCGGTTGTACGCGGGGTCCCCGAGCGCGTCGGACGGGGTCCTCGAGCGCGTCGGACGGGGTCCCCGAGCGCGCCGGACGGGTTCACGATGGCGCCGATCGCGGTCCCGACCACGGCTGCGCTGCGCCCGCACCGCCCCGGATGTCGAAATCCGGCGGACGGTTCCGTCCCCCTCGTGAAGCGACCACACTCGGTCGCACAGCGTGAGGAGGACCATCATGGCCAAGTACCTGTTGCTCAAGCACTATCGCGGCTCGGCGCCGGAGGCGCCCACCTATCCACCGCTGGGCGAGTGGGCGCCCGAGGAGGTCTCCGCGCACTTCGAGTACATGGAGGATTTCGCCAACCGGCTTCGTGAGAGCGGGGAGTACGTGGACTCCCACGCACTGTCGGAGTCGGGGACGTGGGTGCGGTACGACGGCGAGGGCAAGCCCCCGCTGACCGACGGCCCCTTCGCCGAGACCAAGGACCTCATCGCCGGCTGGATGATCATCGACGTGGCCGACTACGACCGTGCGGTCGAGCTGGCCGGCGAGCTGTCCGCGGCACCCGGCCCCGGCGGCGCGCCGATCCGGGAGTGGCTCGAACTGCGGCCCCTGCTCGCGGCGCCCACGGAGATGGAGGACTGACCGATCGTGGCCGGGCACGATGCCGTGGCTGGGCCCGGCTCACCGTCCGGCCTGGACCTGCGGGCGCTCATCCCGCAGGTGATCGGCGTCCTCGTCCGCCGCGGAGCCGACTTCGCCGCGGCCGAGGACGCCGTGCAGGATGCCCTCGTCGAGTCCCTGCGCAGCTGGCCCGCCGACCCGCCACGCGATCCCCGGGCCTGGCTGATCGCCGTGGCGTGGCGCAGGTTCCTCGACGCGGCCAGGTCGGAGTCGGCCCGTCGGCGCCGCGAGGGCCTGGCGACGGCGGAGCAGGCGGTGACCTCGTCGTCGTCCTCTCCGCTCGTCCCACGCGACCGGGGTGACCGGAGTGACCGGGGCGGTGCGGGTAACCCGTGCGGCCAGGTCGATCGGCCCGACCGCGACGACACCCTCTGGCTCTACTTCCTGTGCGCGCACCCGGCGCTGCCGATGCCGTCGGCGATCGCGCTGACCCTGCGCGCGGTCGGCGGCCTGACGACGCGGCAGATCGCGCGGGCGTTCCTCGTCCCCGAGGCGACCATGGCGCAGCGCATCAGCCGCGCCAAGCGCACGCTGGCCGGCCAGCGGCTCGACCGGCCCGGCGACGTCGCGACCGTCCTGCGCGTGCTCTACCTGGTGTTCAACGAGGGCTACACCGGTGAGGTCGACCTGGCCGCCGAGGCACTGCGCCTGACCCGGCAACTGTCGGCGGCGATCGACCACCCCGAGGTGCGTGGGCTGCTGGCGCTGATGATGCTGCACCACGCGCGCCGGGCGGCGCGGTTCGGGGGCGACGACGACGAGCTCATCCCCCTCGCCGAGCAGGACAGACGCCTGTGGGACGCGGATGCCATCGCGCAAGGGACCGCGATCCTGCAGGCGGCGCTCGCGCGCGATCAGCTGGGGGAGTACCAGGCGCAGGCCGCGGCGCTGGGTGGGCGACGGTCAGCGGGGCCCCTCCGGCCGCCGGCGTAGCCGCACACACTCTGGCGTCTGCGCGCAGCCGCTCCTGCGGATGGCGTCTCGCTCCCGGGGATGTGCGCGAATTCCGCAGCCGCCTCTGGCCATGGCGTCTGGCCTGCGCTTCGGGGCGCGCGAGACGCCATGGCCAGAGGCGGCTGTGCAGCGCTCGGTGGTCCGCTCATCCGGCCCGGCGTAGCGTGCGGGCATGACCGATTCCCAGCAGATCCCGAGCAGCGACAACGGACAGCGGAGCGGAGATTCCAGCGGCGAGACCCTCGGTGCGCCGGTCCCCGAGGGGCGGGCGGCCGGCGGTGGGTCGCTGCAGCGTGACCCCGACGACTGGGTCACCGGCGACGAGCCCATGACCGAGGCGCAGAAGAGCTACCTGGACACCCTGGCCCGCGAGGCCGGCGAGGAGCTCCCCGCGACGTTGACCAAGGCGGAGGCGTCCGAGCACATCGACCGCCTGCAGAAGGGCAACCCGCGCACCGACCGGGCGTAGGCGTCCCGCTCCGTGCAGCGCCACGCGCGGATGGCACCGACGCGGTGCTTTGAGGATCCGCGAGTGCGCGAAGGCTAATGCGGCTAACATTGTTGGTGGCCGTCAGGTGTGGACTCCTTGGCGGCGTCTACGTGAAGAGGATGCGAGGGGCCGGGCCCGCACGAGTCGCCCGGGTCACGCAAGTGGGTCTCGCCCACGGACTGAACAGGTTGTAAAATTCCGCTCAGAAGGCGGGTGGTCGCGATGACTGTTCAGAATCGGGTGATGTCGCAGAAGGCCGTGTCGGGAGATCGCGCGGAGCGTGCACTGCGAGAGCTCGACGACCCGCTGTTCGCCGACCTCGTCGTCAAGGAACTGCGTCGGCGCAGCTCGTTCACCGGCGTCGCCGGGCGAGATCCTCATCCGGCGGGGCGTCCTGTCAAACTCGACCACTTCGACCCGCGCCGCGCAGACGACATCGTCGCCGTGGTCAACCGGATGCTCGACGCCGGGCACGCCCCGGAGGCCGCCACCGTGTGGTGGACCACGCCGACCAGCTCGCTGCCCGGGCGGCGCGCGCCCATGGACCTACTGGGTCAGGACCACGCCGCGCTCCGCGAACTGGCCGCGGCCTACGTCACCGGCGCGGAAGTCTGACCACGACTTCTGTTGACGGCGGGGAGGTCTGACCGCGCCCGACCGGATCGTGATGCCGCAGGCCCGGGGGTGAGCTCGGCCGCGCGCGGCCGCTCCGACGTACCGCCGCGCCCTAGACTCCCCACATGATGGTTCTCGCCGCGTCGCCTCCGACCGACCCCTCCGCGGGGTACGACGGGTTCATCGGCTGGATCCTCTCACTCATGGAGACCCTCGGCGAGCTCGGCGTCGGTATCGCGATCCTGCTGGAGACCTTCCTGCCGCCCATCCCGTCCGAGGCCGTCCTTCCCGGCGCCGGCTTCCTGGCCTACGACGGCCGGATGAGCTTCTGGCTGGCCTGGGTGGCGGCGACCGCGGGTGCGCTGCTCGGCGCGTGGATCTGGTACGTCGTGGGCGCGGCGCTCGGCCGGGACCGCACCCGCCGCCTCGTCGGCCGGATCCCGCTGCTGGACCACGACGACTTCGACAAGTCGGAGGCGTTCTTCCAGAAATGGGGCGGCGTCGCCGTACTGGTGGGGCGCTGCGTCCCCCTCGTGCGGTCGTTCATCTCCATCCCCGCGGGCATCGAACGGATGCCGTTCGCGCACTTCAGTGCCTACACGCTCCTCGGGTCCGGCGTGTGGAACGCCATCTGGATCGGCGCCGGATACCTCTTCGGCCCCGCCATCAAGCCCGCGCTCGAGCAGTGGAGCGGCATGCTGTCCAACGCCGTGCTGGCGGTGATCGCGATAGCCTTCGTGTGGTTCGTGGTCAAGCGCGTGCGCCGACTCTCGCGGACGGCGATCGCCGAGAAGAAGTCGGTCGGTAGCGACCACTGAGCCGTGACCGCGCGTGGGCCGGACCGGGTGTCGTCCATCCGGCCCGGACGGCGCTCCGAATCCCCCGTGGTCGCCGGAACCACCGACGCGGCCCCTGACGCCACCCGCGGACGCGGCGTACGTTGGGCCACGCCCGCACCACACGACCTGAGGAGATCGCCCATGTCCGATGCGCTCTACACCGTCGAGGCCCTGTCGACCGGCGGCGGCCGCGACGGCCACGTGGCCACCGCCGACAAGGCCGTGGACCTGACCATGGCCCCGCCCGAGGAGCTCGGTGGCTCCGGCGAAGGCAACAACCCCGAGCAGCTGTTCGCCGCCGGATACGCCGCCTGCTTCCACTCCGCCCTGCAGAGCGCGGCCAGGCAGAAGAAGGTCAAGATCGACGGCTCGTCCGTCGGCGCACGGATCTCATTGGTGCGCTCGGGCGAGGAGAGCATCGACCTGGCCGTGCAGCTCGAGGTGATCATCCCCGGCCTCGAGGCAGAGCAGGCCGACGAGCTGGCCACACTCGCCCACCAGATGTGCCCCTACTCGCGCGCCGTCGAGGGCAACATCGAGGTCAACGTCTCGGTCGGCGAGGACTGAGCGCCACCTTCTCGCGGGGGCGTGTCAACAAAAGCCTGTTCTCAGCAACGGCGCTGCGCTAGCGTTGCTCGCACGGTCGGCGTCGTCCAGTCGATCCGGGAAGTCACGGGGGACCTTCCATGCGGAGCACATCGATCAGACGCGGCATCATCCTTCTGGTCGGCTCGATCGCCCTGGCTAGCTCAGCGTGCAGCACCGGCGGGGCCGGGTCCGCAGACGAATCGGCGATCGCGCCCCCGCCGCCGCCCGCATCGCAGATCGCCGGCACGCAGCCGGTCCTCGCGGTCGACATCGTGCAGGGCCTCCAGGAACAGCCCGTCGAGGTGAAGGTCCACGGCGACCGGGGCGTGTCGGTGACGTTCCGCGAGATCACGATCGCCGCCGGTACCGGCACGGGGAGGCACTGCCATCACGGTCAGCTCATCGCCGTGGTCAAACAGGGCGAAATCACCCACCACTCCGACACCTTCCCCGGAGGTACACGCACCTTCCGGGCGGGGGACTCGGTCGTCGAAGGCGCCGGTTACCCGCATGAAGTGCGGAACCAGGGCACCGAGGACGTCGTCCTCATGGTGACGTACGTGACCCCGGTCGGGAAGCCACTCATCGAGGAAGACCTCTCCCAGTGTGAATGACGGTGGGACAGCGGTCAGAGCATCTGCCGCAGCATGTACAGCAGGATGCCGCCGTGCTGGTAGTACGTCTCCTCCGCCGGGGTGTCGATGCGGACCTTTGCGGTGAACTCGATCGCGTCGTCGCCCTCGCCCGCGCGGACCGTGACCTCGCCCGGAACAGAATCCTGGCCGTCGAGTCCGGTGATGGAGAAGACCTCATCGCCCTTCACCCCGAGGCTCGAAGCGGACTCGCCCTCGGGGAACTGCAGGGGCAGCACGCCCATACCGATGAGGTTCGACCGGTGGATCCGCTCGAACGATTCCGCGATCACGGCTCTGACCCCGAGCAGCTTCGTGCCCTTGGCCGCCCAGTCGCGCGATGAGCCGGAGCCGTATTCGGCGCCGGCGATGACGACCAACGGCACGCCGTCCTCGGCGTAGCGGATCGACGCATCGTAGATGCTGGTCTGCTCGCCGCTGGGGAAGTGGGTCGTGACGCCGCCCTCGGTGCCGGGCGCCAGTTGGTTGCGCAGCCGCACGTTGGCGAAGGTGCCGCGGATCATCACCTCGTGGTTGCCGCGCCGCGACCCGTACGAGTTGAAGTCCGCCGGCTCGACGCCCTGCTCCTGCAGGTACTTCCCGGCGGGCGAGGAGGCCTTGATGGCACCGGCCGGGGAGATGTGGTCGGTCGTCACCGAGTCGCCGAGAAGAGCCAACACGCGGGCGCCGGTGATGTCCCCGATGGGCTCCGGCTCCGCGGACATGCCGTCGAAGTACGGTGGCCGCCGGATGTAGGTGGAGTCCTCGTTCCAGTCGAACTTGTCGCCCTCCGGCACGCTCATCCCGCGCCAGTTCTCGTCGCCCGTGAAGACGTCGGCATAGCCCTTGGTGAACATGTCGGCCTCGAGGTTGGCGTCGACGACCTCCTTGATCTCGGCCGAACTCGGCCAGATGTCGCGGAGGTAGACCGGCTCGCCGTCGGAGCCGGTCCCCAGCGGATCCTCGAGCAGGTTCTTGCGCATGGTCCCGGCGAGGGCATAGGCGATGACCAGCGGCGGGGACGCCAGGAAGTTCATCCTGACCTCGGGGTGGATGCGTCCCTCGAAATTGCGGTTACCGGACAGGACCGCCGCGACGTTGAGGTCCTTGTCATTGACCGCCTCACTGACGGCCGGCGTCAGCGGCCCCGAGTTGCCGATGCACGTCGTACAGCCGTACCCGACCAGGTCGAAGCCCAGCTGCTCCAGGTACGGGGTGAGGCCGGCCCGCGCGTAGTAGTCGGTCACCACGCGGGAGCCGGGGGCCAGGGTCGTCTTGACCCACGGTTTGGGCGCGAGTCCCTTCTCGACCGCCTTCTTGGCGAGCAGTGCCGCGCCGATCATCACCGAGGGGTTGGACGTGTTGGTGCACGAGGTGATCGCCGCGATGACGACGTCCGCGTGGTCGACGATCACCGGGGAGTCGCCGCCCAGCACGACCTCCGCCGGGTCGCTGGGCCAGCCGAGCTTGGCGTTGGCGGTCAGCTGCTCCTCGGAGTAGCGGCGCGGCGGCTCATCCGTCGCCGTATCGGGATTGAAGGCGATCGGGTCGCTGGCCGGAAAGGTGTCCTCCGCGGCGTCGTCCACGCTGCCGGGCCGCCCCCCGGACCGTTCCTTCTCCTCCGCGAGGTTGCCGAGGACCACGGCCGGCGCGTCGCCCAGCTCGATACGGTCCTGCGGGCGCCGGGGACCCGCGATCGACGGCTCGACGCTCGCAAGGTCGAGCTCGATGACCTGGGTGTACTCGGCCGGATTGTCCGGGTCGTGCCAGAGCCCCTGCTCCTTGGCGTAGACCTCGACCAACTCGATCTGCTCCTGAGACCGGCCGGTCAGCCGCAGGTAGTCGAGCGTCTCCGAGTCGATCGGGAAGATCGCACACGTCGCCCCGTACTCCGGGCTCATGTTGCCGAGCGTGGCCCGGTTGGCCAGCGGCACGCTGGAGACGCCGGGTCCGAAGAACTCGACGAACTTGCCGACCACGCCGGTCTTGCGCAGCAACTCCGCGACGTGGAGGACCAGGTCCGTCGCGGTCGTGCCCTCCCGCAGTTCACCGGTCAGCTTCAGGCCGATGACCTCCGGGATGAGCATGCTCATCGGCTGGCCGAGCAGAGCTGCCTCGGCCTCGATGCCGCCGACGCCCCACCCCAGCACGCCGAGGCCGTTGACCATCGGTGTGTGTGAGTCGGTGCCCACCAGCGTGTCCGGGTAGGCCTGCCTCATGCCCTCGGTGCCCTCGCGGGTGAAGACGACCCGGGACAGGTACTCGAGGTTGACCTGGTGGCAGATTCCCGTGTTCGGAGGGACCACGAGGAAGTCAGCGAACGACTCCTGCGCCCACCGCAGGAGCTGGTAACGCTCCCGGTTCCGTCCGAACTCGAGGTCGGCGTTGACCTGGAAGGCGTCCGGACGGCCGAACACGTCGGCGATGATCGAGTGGTCGATCACCAGCTCACCGGGGATCAGTGGGTTGATCTTCTTGGCGTCCCCGCCCAGATCGGTGATCGCGTCGCGCATCGCGACCAGGTCGACGACGCACGGCACCCCGGTGAAGTCCTGCATCAGGACGCGGGCGGGCGTGTACTGGATCTCCCGATCCACCTGGTTACGGGGATTCCACTGCCGGAGCGCCTCGACCTGCTCGGCCGTCACCACGCGACCGTCCTCGTTGCGCAGGAGATTCTCCAGCAGGATCTTCAGGCTGTAGGGGAGTGTTACCTCGGTGGAGACCCGGTCGAGTCGGTAGATCTCGTAGTCGACGCCTCCGACTGCCAGCGCGTCTCGCGAATTGAAACTGTCGACACTCATGATCGGCCCCTTCCTTGTGTGGCGCCGATGGAGCCGTGCGAGTGAGGGGCTCACCGGCGTTGAGCCCGACCCTACCCCTGTCGATGAGAAGTTATAAGCGGTCACGCGTTCCGCGGAGCGGGCCGAGAACCGCGGTCGCGAAGTCGGTCCCGAACGGCCTTCGCGGCCGCTTTCATCAGTCAGCGTGGCGGTCCGGCGGCGGGACGTTCCGAGCGATGGCGGGAGCGCGCGCGGCCGAACAGCGGCTCGAGTCGTGCGTCCTCGTCCGGGGTCGCGATGCGGAACGGCGGTTCGGTCGGGGTCGGGAGGCTCCGCCGGTCCTGCCCGCGCGTGGCCCTCAGGCTCGCCACGACCGACACGGTGAGGATCGTGGCGATGACGGCCAGCGAGAGCGGGGTAGGGATGTAGAAGACGTCGATCTTCAGCAGCATCTTCACGCCCACCCACATCAGCACCAGCGCCAGGCCGATCTTGAGGTACACGAACCGATGGACCAGATCGGCGAGCAGGAAGTACATCGCGCGCAGCCCCAGGATCGCGAACGCGTTGGCGGTGAAGACGAGGAACACCTCGTCGGTGACGGCGAAGATGGCGGGAATGGAGTCGACGGCGAACACGATGTCAGTCGTCTCGACCAGCACGAGCACTGCCAGCAGGGGAGTGGCCATGATCAGTCCGCCCTTGCGGACCAGCAGTCGCTGTCCGTGGAAGGTGTCGGTCATCGGCACGAACCGGCGGAACGCCCCGAGGACCCTGGACTGGTCGGGGTTGAGGTGCTCGTCGCGCTGACGGATCATGCGGAAGCCCGTGTACAGCAGGAACGCGGCGAAGATGTAGAGCACCCAGGAGAAGTTGGCGATCAGCACCGCGCCGCCGGCGATGAAGATCCCGCGGAAGATCAGAGCGCCCAGCACACCGAGGAACAAGACCCGGTGCTGGAACTGCGGGGGCACCGCGAAGTGGGCGAAGATGATCGCCCACACGAAGACGTTGTCCACGGCCAGGGACTTCTCGATGAGGTAGCCGGCGAAATACTGTTGGCCGAAGTCAGCGCCCCAGACGGCCCAGACGATCGCGCCGAAACCGACTCCGAGCGCGATCCAGACCGCCGACCACGTGGCCGCTTCCTTCACGCCGATGACGTGTGCCCGGCGGTGTGCGACGAGGTCGATCGCAAGCATCACGACGATGAAGGCGATGACGGCGAACCAGAGCCAGAGCGGGGTGTCCATAACGGGGACCTTTCGATCAGTGGGTGATCGAAGGTCTCTCCCGGCCACTGACTATGTGTGGCCCGCTCCGCCGGGCCCGGGGCCGTAGTGACGACGATGCGTGTGAGGGATACTTCCCTTCTGGTGGAGTCAGAGTAGCGGAAAAGACGAGTCGCGCGTAAAGGTGGCCGCCGATCAACCGGGGGGCCGGCGTGAACGCGCGGCCCCCCGATGCCGGTCGGCCGGGAGTCAGACGACCTCGTCGTCGTCGCCTTCAGGGTCGCCGTCGTCGTCGGGTAGTTCGATAGCCTGCTCCGCGACGTCCGCCGGGTTGGCCTCGCGGAAGGGGTCGTCGACGGTCACCTCGGGCTCGTACTCCTCGGGAGCGGTGACAGAATCAGGGCCCGGGGTGTACTCGTCCGGGTCGATGGGGTTCTCGGTGATCATCTCGTCCTCCTCGTGGCGTGGGGGCGCGTGGACCTCCACGTCTAGCAGCCTCTCGCCGGCCGCGCCACTGGACAGCGCGTCGGACCGCGCGAGGCAGCGGTCGACCCGGGCGTGCGGGAGCACTTCCGTGCGCTGGCCGGGGCGCGTCAGGAGTTGGCGATCGCCAGGATGATCCACACCGGAAGCCAGAGCCCGAACGTCACTATCGTCAGGACCAGGTGCAGGGCGTGGTTGACCCGCTTCGCCGGGGCACCGTGCACGTAGACGGCCTGTTGCATCGGCGGGTAGCCGAACTGCTGCGGGTACGGGCCCGGTTGGAACTGCGGAGGGGGCACGTGCAGGTGTTGCGGGATGTACGGGTCGCCGTACCCGTACGGCGAGGGTGCCCCGTACGGCGCGGCCGGCGGCATGCCGTAGGGGAAACCGCCCTCGTGGGCCAGCGGCTCGACCGGTCGCGCGAACGGCGGGCGCTCGGCAGGGAACTGCTCCGCCGGGTACGACGCCGTGGGGAACTGCTCGGTGGGGTTCAGATGGTCCGGCAGCGCCGAGCGGCCCCGGTCGTCGTGGCCGTCCTCGGTCCACGGCCCGTCCTGCCGCCGCGGGTGCTGCTCGTTCATGGTGACTCGATTCGAGACTCGGGGCCGGGTGGGACTCCCACCAACATAACCCCCACCGCCGCATGTCCACGCCGTGCGGACCGAAGATCCGGGTCGGGATCAGGGTCACCCCGACCCCCGGTGCGCGCGTCTCGGGGGGACACCCCCCGGTCACCGACCCATCCCGCCGCAGGAGAACTCCGAATCCCTGACGGTCACCTGGATGCTGCCCCTCGCACGACTCCTGAAAGCCCCTCCTGGGAGGGCGAGCTCGTCGTCGTCATCCACGCCGCCCGGTGAGCGCGGAGATGGCGCCCGCGGCCGCGGTGTGCGGACCGGCGTGTGCTACCTGTGGCGCACCGACGGCACCGGCGGGGGACTGACCCCTGCTGGACGCACACGGTCGACCCCTCCAGGAGCACGCGCTGTAAGCCGTTCGCGCAGCGGTTCCGCTCCGCCCGCGCCGGTCAGCCGATCGCGGCGAGGAGATCAGCGCACGCCTTCTCGCACCGACGGCACGCCTCGGCGCACAGTCGGCAGTGCTCGTGCATGTCGGCGTGCTGCTCGCAGTCGTCGGCGCAGGCCGCGCAGGCGGTCCGGCACGCCACCAGCTGCGCCTTGACCACCTCGAGGTTGCTGCCGGTGCGGCGGCTGAGCAGCGCTGCGGTGGCGGCGCAGACGTCGGCGCAGTCGAGATCGGTGCGGATGCAGTCGCGCAGGTCAGCGACCGACTCCTCGCCCAGGCAGGCGTCCGCGCATGACGAGCAGATCGTCGCGCATGCTGCGGACGCCTCGAGGGCCTCTGCGAGCAGTTCTACGTCGAGCCCGTCGGTCGGATTCGGATGGGACCTGATCATCTCGGAAGTGCTCATGCGCCCACGCTACCGTTGTGGGCCGCCGTGACAAGGGTTGGATTAGCGGAGGAACCCGCGAGATGAGGTGTGCGAGTGAAGCTGTCGATCGTCGACCTGGGGATCGTCGCGCCGGGGCGGAACGACCCCCCACGCGCGATGCTCGCCGTCAACATCACGGTCGGGGAGGACCGTGAGGACGGACTGCGGTAACGGAGACTCGATCGTGTCGTCGGGTATGCGGGGTTCGCCGGCAGGCACCGATTCGCACCTCGGCGAGGGGCGCGTGGAAGGCGATCAGTCGAGGTCGGGGCGTCGGCGATTGCGCTTGATTTCGGCGCGTCGACGCTCGTGCTGGAGTCGTCGGCGGCGCGAGCCGAGGGTGGGCCTGGTCGGTCTCCTGGGGGCCGGCGGCGCCACGGCGTCGCGCAGCAGGTCGGCGAGTCGCTGCCGTGCCGTAGCGCGGTTGCGCCGTTGGGAGCGGTTCTCCTCCACGGCCACGGTGAGGACGGAGCCCGACAACCTCGCGGCGAGCGCCTGAAGCGCCCGGGTGCGCTGAGGCTCGTCCAGGGCCGTCGTCGTGGCGAGATCGAGGCTGAGCTGGACCCGCGAATCGGCGGTGTTGACGTGCTGCCCGCCCGGGCCCGACGACCGGGAGAACCGCTCGAGCAGTTCTCCGGCCGGGATCACGAGACCGCGGGAAGCGCCGGGCCCCGGGGGTACTCGCAGGTCGTCCATGACGTCAGTGTCCCGCATAGGGGCGCGGGACGGTGGGCCGACAGGGCCGCACCTGGCCGCACCGGGCCTCACCGGACTCCCGGGCGTGCGGCGACACTCAGGGGTCGGGCTGCTCCACGTCCCGCGTGCGGGTTTCGTCGGCCAGCCGCGGCTCGACGCGTCTGTCCGGGTGGAAGCCGGCCTTGTCCGCGTAGAACGCGCGGATGCGGTCCATGTCCGCCGCGACGTCGCCTGTCAGCTCGATCGTGGGGCCCAGCCCGGTCGTCATGGTGGCCCGATCGACGTACCCGAGCGTCACCGGGAGGCCCGTCTCCCGCGCGATCCGGTAGAAGCCGGACTTCCAGCGTGAGTGCCCACTGCGCGTGCCGTCCGGCGTGATGACCAGGCAGAACGTTTCTCCGGCGTGGACCTGCCGGACCATGTCCTCCACGACCCGGGCCGGGCTCCCGCGGTCCACGGCGACCCCGCCGAGTGCTCGCATGAGCGGCCCGCGCCAGCCGGAGAAGAGGCTGGCCTTGCCCAGCCAGTGAACGTCGATGCCCAGACGCCATGCGATGCCGAGCATCAATACGAAGTCCCAGTTGGACGTGTGTGGGGCGCCGAGAAGGATCGTCGGTCGATCCGGGCCGGGGCTGGTGGACAGCGTCCAGCGGCTGAAGCGCCAGAATAGGCGAGCGGCAAGGGAGCGGATCACCCCGCCACCCTAGGTGAACGAGCGGGCGCGGGCTGAGGGATGAGCCTCCGGGGTTCGCGGCGGTGACGGCGAGTTCAGCGCTCGCCGGTGACGACCCTGGCCAGCAGATCGGCGAGGCTCTCGTCGATGCCGTCGCGCTCGGACTCGGGGATGTCGAGCGCGTCGAGCAGGGCCCCACGCAACACCGGCCACCCGTAGACGGCAGTGAATGCCAGTAGCAGCTCGACGTCACCGGCCGGCGGGGGAGAGCTCATCCGGCGCAGCGCGGCGGCCGGCCGCTGGGAGGGATCTAGCATCGGCGGGAACGCGGCATCGCGGTCCAACGCCAGCCACGCCAACAGCCTGCTGATCTCCGGGCGTGAGGAGGCGCCGAGCAGCATCCCGCGCACGGCCTCGCCAGCGTCGTCGAGGTTCTCTAGTCGCGCCGCGCCGAACCGCACCGCGTCCTGCATCACCGCGGTGATCAGCGCGTCCTTACGGCCGATGTGCCGGTGGATGAGCCCGAGATTCACCTGCGCGGCGTCCGCGATGTCACGTAGCGGGACGTGTGGTCCGCGCTCCGACAGCAATCGACGGGCCTCGCGCAGGACCGCCGAGCGGACCTCGTCGCGACCGGTCGGGCGGGCATCGGCGGCGTTCTTCCCGGTTTCCATTCCCGGACTGTACACAATTGACTACAGTCGCAGCAGTGCGCGCGACACGCGCGCCCCCACCCGTGCGAAAGGCCCTCATGAACACCACCGACCGCCGCGACGACATCGACGCCATCAAGGCCCTCAAGTACCGCTACCTGCGCTGCGTCGACCTCCGGCTGTGGGACGAGCTCGCCCAGACCCTCGCGCCCGAGGTCACCGCGTCATACGGCAAGCGCCTGAGCTACACCGGCCGAGACGAGGTCGTGGCCGGGCTGCAGCAGCAGATGACCGACGGTGTCATCACCGAGCACCAGGCCCACCACCCCGAGATCGAGATCGACGGCGACACCGCCACCGGCCGCTGGTACCTGCAGGACCGGGTGATCGTGCCCGAGTACGACACGTTCATCTTCGGCAGCGCCTTCTACGACGACGCCTACGCCCGCGTCGACGGCCGTTGGGTCATCACCCGCACCGGTTACAAGCGCACCTACGAGGCCATGATCAACCTCAAGGACGTGCCCAGCTTCCGGCTCAACGACAACCACCTGGCCCCACCGGCGAGAAGTGACGGCGGCCCGGACCGCCCGGATCGACAACGCAGCCGACGGCCGTGACGGTGACGAGTGGACCTGATCGTCATCGCCGCGCTGTGCGTGGCCGCCGCCTCGGTGATCGGCGGCGCCGCCGGGTTCGGCACCTCGCTCATCGCCGCGCCGCTCATGCTCACCGCGGGCATCGGTCTCGCGGAGACGGTGGTGGTCAACCTGGTCGTCGCGCTCATCACCCGCGTGGGCGTCACCGTGCAGTTGCGCGAGCACATCGACTGGCGGCGCGTCGCCGTCCTCGGTGCGGCGTCCGTGCCCGGGGCCTGGCTGGGCGTGCAGACCATCACGCTGCTCCCGGATCAACACCTCAAGCCGGCCGCCGGCGCGATCGGCGGGTACTTCTCCACCACCACCTCGCTGAACGGCCCACCCGTCGTCCTGCTGCTGGGCCGCGCGAAGATCCCGCCGCTGAGCTTCATCGCGGACCTCGCCGGCTACTTCGTCATCACGAGCATCGTCTCGCTCGCGCTGCTGTGGTCGGGCACGGGGATCGACCTGCCCGGCCTGTGGCCGCTCCTCGCGGCGTGCGTCGTCGCGGGGATCACAGCCAACCAGCTGGGCATCGCGATCGCCCGACGCCTGCCCACCCACCTGTTCCGCTCGGCCGTGATCGTCCTCGTGGTGATCGCAGGCCTGCTCACCATCGTCACCGCATGAGTGCCACCCGCCCGTCACCGCACGACCCACCCGTCACCGCACCACCCACGGAGGATCCCATGACCGACACACCGCAGAGCCCCGCAGGCCAGAGCCCCGCGAGCCGGAACACCCCGGCCCAGGGCACCTCGACCCGCCTGGCCGGCAAAGTCGCCATCGTCACCGGCGGCGGGCAGGGCGTCGGCCGCGGCATCTCGCTCGGCCTCGCCGAGTCCGGCGCCGCCGTACTGCTCGTCGGCCGCAAGATGCACAAGCTCGAGCGCGTCGCCGAGGAGATCCGTGCCGCCGGCGGCACCGCCGAATGCCTGGCCACCGACATCACCGCCGAGGACGCCCCCGAGACCATCATCTCCACTGCAGTCGAGCGACTCGGCGGCGTCGACATCCTCGTCAACAACGCCAACATGGCCATGCCCCTGCCGCTGTCCGACTACCCGGACGACGACTTCCGCACCGCCTTCGAGGGCGGCCCCCGCGTCACGCTGAGCCTCATGAAGCTCGCCCGCCCCGAAATGGCAGAGCGCGGCGGCGGCACCGTCATCAACCTCGTCACCTCCGCCGCCGTGCGCTGGGACGCCGCCAACTACGGCATCTACGCCGCCGTGAAAGAGGCAGTCCGCGCCCTGACCCGCGCCGCAGCCTACGAATGGGCCGCCGACGGCATCCGCGCCCTCAACGTGGCGCCCCACGCCCACAGCCCCGGGCTCGACTGGTGGATGGACAACAACCCGGAGGAGGCCGCCGAGTTCATCGCCGGCATCCCCGCCGGCCGGGTGGGTGACCCCGTCGCCGACATCGGCCGACCCGTCGCCTGGCTCTGCTCGGCAGAGGCCTCGTATCTGACCGGCGCGACCATCCCGCTCGACGGCGGGCAGTCGCGCTGGGGCTGACCTCGTCGTCGTCGCCGTCGTCCCCAGACCCGCCCCCCGGCGCCTGACGCCCCGCACCGAAAGGCCCCCGCCATGACCGACACCCCCGCCGTTGCCGGCGGCACCGACACCCCCGTTGCCCCGAGCGGCTCCGATGCCGCCGGCCGCGATGCGTTCGCCCTGGCCGCCGACATCGCCTCCGGCGTCACCACCGCCGCCGAGGTACTCGAGGACGCCATCGCGCGCATCGAGGCCCTCGACCCGCAGCTGAACGCGATGGTCGCCACGCGCTTCGACGCCGTCAGGGCCTCGACATCCTCGGCGGCCTGCTCTACGGCGCCAGGGTCTCCATCACCGTGGGTATCGGCGGCGTCGTCATCGGTGGTCTGATCGGCGGCGCGCTCGGTCTCATCGCCGGCTACAAGGGCGGCTGGGCCGACCGCGTCGTGTCCATCATCAGTGACGTGCTGCTCGCGTTCCCGTCCCTGATCCTGCTCATCGCGATCATCACGGTCCTCGAGCCGACACTGCTCAACGTCACGCTCGCCCTGGGTGTCATGGTGGTGCCCTCGTACGCGCGTCTCGTGCGCGCCAACGCCATGAGCTTCGCCGGCCGCGAGTTCGTCACGGCCGCCCGCTCGCTCGGCGCCGGCGAGATCCGCATCATGTTGCGCGAGGTGGCCCCGAACATCGTGGCGCCCGTGCTGTCCTACAGTTTCATGCTGGTCGCGGTGCTCATCGTGGCCGAGGCGTCGCTGAGCTACCTGGGACTGAGCATTCCCCGCCCCGAACCGACCTGGGGCAACATGATCAGCGCCGGCCAGCCCGACTTCGAGCGGTATCCCTACCTCGTAGGTATCCCGGCGTTCGTGCTGTTCCTCACCGTCCTGAGCTTCAACCAGCTGGGCGAGGCGGCCGGCCGCAAGTGGAGCCCCGGCGCGGCCAAGATCTGATCCGAACCGCCGGCCCGCCCGGGGCCGGCCGACTCGGCCGTGACGCAGTCGGTCGAGGATGAAGGCGTGGAGGAGTGGGTCCGATGGAGCGGACGAACGAGGTCCCGGACGACGCCGGGGCGAACGGCGCCTCCCAGACCAGGGACGCCAAGACGGCGATGATCGAGATCGCCGAGAAGCTGATCGGGGAACGCGGCCTCGACCGCGTGTCGATGCGCGACGTCGCGACGGCCGCCGGGCAACGGAACAACTCGGCGGTGCAGTACCACTTCGGGGGCCGGGACGGGCTCATCCGGCAGGTGCTGCGGCGCAGGCTGACCGCCCTGGACTCGGTGCGGCAGCAGCGGCTCGCCGAGATCGACGAGCACGGCCTGGGCACGGACCTCGCCTCGCTGGTGCGGGTCCTGTTCGAGCCGATCGTCGAGCTGTTGCGGGCGTCGCCGGACGCCACCCACTACGCGCGCTTCCTGCAGCGGGTTGGTCCGGTGATGGGCCCGGAGGCGCCGGAGGTGCGGCTGCGCACGGCGACCGACGACGTGGTGGTGCGGCTCATCGACGTGTGTTCACACCTGCCGCGGCGGGTGGCGTTCGAGCGGATCGATCTGGCCACGCAGATGTTCACCGGCGCGCTGGCGGTCTACGAGGACCGTCGCGACGCCAGCAGCACGGTGGTCAACACCGACTTCGAGAAGGTCGTGGCCCACCTCTACGACATGATCGAGGCGGCGCTGCGGGCCGGGCAGGGCTCGGCCGGGCAGGGTGCGTCCGGGCAGGGTTCGGCCGCCCTCGGCTCACATGTCGCGAACGCAGCGGAAGCCGAGGTTGGCGGTCGCTGACCCGGCCGTGTTGGCCGACCGCGCCGCCACCCGGTAGCGGTAGCAGTACGAGTCGTGGCACAGGTAGGACCCGCCATTTGGCGGCCCCCGGGGTGCCGCCAGTCCGCCCCGCGCACGGCCACCCACCACGGCGTGGTGTCGAGCCGGTGGAGGACGTCGGCGGGGTCGGCCTCGACGGCGAGGTGGAACACCGGGGACACACCCATCCGCTCGGCCTCGGTGACATACCCCGTGTCCTTGCAGAAGGTGGCGAACTGCGCGTTCGACACCGCGCACTCGTCCATCCGGAACGAGCGGACGCTCACTTCGCGCGGGCGCGCGGCAGGACGCCCGCCGGTTCAGACGCGACCGCGTAGGAGTTTGCGGAAGTACACGACGGGCTGGACGAACCGGTCGAACGCGTACGTGATCCGCCGTGGCACGGTGACGTCGATCCCGCGCACCGAGGGGGCCGGCCGACCGTCCCGATCGTGCTCGTCGAGCACCAGCCGGTTCCCGCTCACGGCGACGGGGATGACCGTGTAGCCGTCGTACTCCCGTAACGTCCCGCGGTCGCGGGCGGCGCGGAGATTGTCGGCCACCACCCCGACCTGCGCGCGCAGCGCGCCACCTGACGGGCGTGTGCCGACCGTCGCGGCGTCACCCAGGCCCCACACCGTGTCGACGCGCGAGTGGCGCAGGGTGCCCGGGTCGACGTCGACCAGGGCGGCGACGTCGTCGGTGGCGAGCCCCGAGTTGGCGACGAACCGGGGCGCACGGGTGTGCGGGGTGACGTAGGCCAGGTGGACGTCCTCGATGGCCGCGGGCGTCGGGCCGTCCACCGACACCGTGCGGGCGTGGTGGTCCACGGAGTCGACGCGTGACTGCTCGTGAACGGTGATGCCGTACTGCTCGATGAACGGGCGCAGCCTCCGGTCGGCGCGCTCGAGCCCGAGGAGCCCGCGGAACGGGGTCACGAGGTGCACGTCGATACGGTCGAGGACGCCCTCGCGCCGCCAGCGGTCACACGCCAGGAACATCGCCTTGAGCACGGTCCCGCCGCAGGAGGCGGGTTCGGGCGGAACCGAGAACACCACCGTGCCCTCACGGACGCGGACCAGGGCGGCGCACGCCCGGCCGGCGTACTCGGGTACGTGCGCGGACACCGCCCACCCGTCGACGTAGCCCCCCCGCAGTCCCGGGATCGCGTCCCAGTGCGGGGTCAGGCCGGGGCACAGCACGAGGTCGCGGTAGCCGACGGTGGCGCCCGTGTCGAGGGTGACCGTTCGTTCGGCCGGGTCGACACGGGTCACCGCCCGGGGGAGGAGATCCACGCCGTCGGGGATGACGGTCGCCATCGGTCGTTCGTACCGGGACATGCGGGCCCGCCCGGCCGCCGCGTAGTTGAGCATCGGCCGATACCGGTGCACGGGGCTCGGGTCGATGAGCGCGACGCTGCGTATGCCGTCGCGCCTGAGGCGGGCGGCCAGGGAGACCCCGGCGTTGCCCGCCCCGACGATCACGGTGTCGAACGCGGCGGGCATGGCGTCAGAACACTTCGAACGCGTAGCCGACGAGGCCGATGACGACGAGGAGGACGACGACGGCGATGACCGCGATCCACACGTAAGCGCTCTTGTTGCCCGGCTGGGGTGTCGGGCTCTGCTGTTCCGTCGGGCCCTGCTTGCTGGTGGCGCTATCCGACTGCAACGAGGTGGAGTCGGAGTCCGGCGTGATGCCGGCCGGGGCCGCGCCGTGACTGTCCACGTCGGGGCTCTGCGCGGGGTCGGGGTCTGACGGTCGGGCGTTGGCCATGAGGCACCTTTCGATCGACTGGAACCCTCACGTTAGGGGCTCGTCGCATGGCCTTCCACCGGTCGACCACCCGTGAGCACGACGACCCCCGGCCCGGCGCCCGCCGCGAGGGCACCCAGGACGTCCGCCACCGACCAGGCGGTGATCGCGGACGTGCGGCCGCCGGAGTCGGGGTCGACGGAGTTCTCGAACTGCAGCTCGTAGCGGCCCACCGGCGACTCCCACTCGACGACGTGGCGGGTGCGTCCGACGTCCGGGTCGGCGACCACGATCACCTCGGTCCGGTCCAGGCCGAGGGTGGCCAGCGCGAGCGCGACGGACGCGTTGGAGGTGCTCGGGAACTCGAGCGCCGCCTGGCGGGCCGAGCCGCGGAACACCTCGCGAGGCTCGGTGAGCTGCTCGTCGACGTCCAGGGCCACGGGTCGCTTGATCGTATAATGGCGGACGCTGGCGTCTGAGGTCCCGGCGCGGGCGGCCGCCCCGAGGACGTCGAGTCCCCCGATGGCCCCGGCCGGTACGAGCACGCGGCCGGCGCCCGGTCCTCCGGCGAGGAGGTCTCGGGGGTCGTCGTGGCGGGCGAACACGCCGCACGAGCACACCACGATGTCCGTGCCGGTGGCGGTGACCCTCGGGATGTACTCCGCCGCCGCGTCGACGCTGCCGGCCTCCACCACCACGTCAGCCGCGTCGATGGCGGCCTCGATCTCGCTCTCCGTGCTGCTCGAGCGGAGCATGGTGCCGAGTCTCGCACCCGGGACCCGGCCCTGCTCGAGCGCCTCGATGACGGCGCCGCCGATCGAGCCGGCGCCGACTACGGCGACCTGCAGCGGAGGCCGTGGAGTGGCGGCGCCGGCCAGGCCATCAGGGCCGGCGGCGGGGTCTGGATCGGACGAGGAACCGGCGGAGCGGGTGAGGGGAGGGGTCATGGTGGGCCCCACCGTACCCAGCGCGCGGGGAGGGCGCGGGCGTCGCGGACTCGGAAGATCAGAAGGTCATCGAGTGGGAGCACCCGGCCGGACACCGGTGGCGGAGGGAGTTCGTCCCGGTCGGCGACGGCGTCACCGAGGTCACCGAGGCCTACGACGGCACCACGTCCAAGGTCGGCCGCTTCCAGGAGATCAGCGGTCTGGCCGGACTGAACGTGGCCGGGATCGAGAAGACGCTGACCGAGCTCTCCGCGCGCTATCCGGCCTGACCGTTGTCGTCGTCGTTGTCGTCGTTCCCGGGAGCGGTGACGTCCCCGCCCGCGGCGGGGTAACAGGCGGTCTGGCCGCCGTAGGTGAAGCCCGCCCCCTCGACGTTGGCGATGCTGACCGTGTCACCGCGCTCGTTGGCGATCCGCAGCACGTGGTGGACGGTGCCGGACATCGGGACCTCGGAGCCGTCGGTGTAGCCGTGGCCCTCGACGATCTCGCGGATGCGCGGCCAGGCCCGCCCCCACTGGTCGGCGTCCATCACCGTGGTGACGCTCAGCTGGGGCGCGTTGTAGACGTACAGGTCCACGTCGCACGCGGTGACCGCGCCGCTGGACGGGTTCTGCTGCCACCCGTCCGGGCCGAGGGTCTGCTCGACCACCATGCGGACCTCGTCGAGCGTCGCGTCCAGCGCGCGCCGGGGCTCGTCGATGGTCATGGCGTCGTTCACGGGCTGCTCCTCGGTGGTCGTGGGGGCGGCGACGGTCTGGCTGTCGGTGCATCCGGCCGCGACGGCCAGGACGCCCGCGCCCAGCGCCGCGGCCAGGGCGCGGCGGAGGGCGGCGTGGCGGAGTGCGGAGGGACGGGTCGTGGCTGTTCGCATGCCGGTCATCTCGCCAGAAGGTCGAGTCGGTCCGCAGCGATGGCGGCGAGATTGTGCAGGGAGACGGTCTCGTTCTTCGTGTAGATGCTGTGCGCGCCGACGTCCTCGCCGTTGATCCGGTTGTAGTCGTCGCGGCCGTAGCGGGTGTCGTGAGCGACCGGCTCGCCGGTCTCGGGATGGGTCCGCACCACCACGTCCGTGGTCTCCATAGACAGTTCCTCGAGCCCCCACTGCCGCGGCGGGTTGCCCAGGCCGACCGTGGTGGTGCCCACCTCGCCGAAGATCTCGTTGACGAAGTCGCCGTCCTCGGTCATGTGGAACGCCCGCCCCTCGTCGATCCCGAGCGCGTCCTTGTCCGGGAGGGGGCGCATGAGGTCCTCGGTCGGGGCCGTCTGCGTCGGATGTGTGGCGGAGGTGTCCGGGTGGAGCTCGGGGAACCCTGGACTGCCGTAGAGGGCCAGGTTGTCCACCGGGGACCGGCCGTCGACGGCGAGCTCCTGCGCGGCGATGCCGGAGGTGGTGGAGCCGTACGAGTGGCCGAACAGGGAGAGGTTCACGTCGGTCTGGGTGTTGGCCACGGCGATGCCCCGCGCCGCGTTCTCGACCTTGGACGCCTCCTGCAGCGCGAGCGTGTTGGTACCCACGCCCAGCAGGTCGGCCTTCTGGGGATGTTGGTAGGCGAGGAAGGCGATGGTGGCGTGCGACTCGCCGGGCGCGAGCTCGGTTGCAGCGAGGTTGAGGTTCTGCGCGTCGTTGACCTTGCCTATCACGCTGTCGTGCACGTTGGTGGTGTAGCCCTCGACGGACAGGGAGACATTGTCCGCGGTATCGGGATTTCCGATGGAGATCGCCACCTCGGGAAGGTCCTCGGACAGGTCGTACTCGAGCAGCATGCGGTCCGGACCGGTGGCCGCGGTCCGGGTCCGCTTCAGCGTCTCGAGGTGACGCTCCGCCGCGTCCACCCGCGACTGCATGGAGATCATCCCGGCATAGTAGGCGTCCGACCCGCCGGGGCGGTCCATGTAGTCCCCGAGCTCGTCGCGCCGGTCATCGAGTTCCTTCTGCGCATCGGTGATGTCCCGGTCCAGCGCCTCGCGGTTGAGCTCGTCGCGGACCTCCGACGGCAGACCCCAGAGGTTGCGGATCGCGTCGGGCTCGTGGTCCATCATGTACTGCTGCTGGTCCCCGGTGAGTGACTCCCACCAGGTGCGGACCTGCTCGGCCGGGGCGTCCTGCGGGGGCGGCGGCGGAACGTCGTTCTGCGACTCCACGGCGTCGGAGACCGAGTCGGCACCCCCGTCGTCGATCTTTCCCGCGGCGATCGCGCGCAGGCCGTCCGCCGCGAGGGTCTCGATCCCCCGGCCGCGGCGGACCACCTCGGCGACGGTCTGCTCGATCTGGCGCTTGATCCCCTCCCGGGTCAGTTTCTCCTCGGGGGTCAGGGACACCCCGAACCGGAGGTCGCTCACCACCCCGGTGTCGCCGATCCGGAACTGGTTGCCGGACGCGTACATCTCGAGGCTCGTCACCTCCGCTTCGAGGATCGTCAGCGCCGACTCCACCTGCTCGGCGGTGTTCCGGGCCGCCTGGGCCTCGGCCGCGGCGTCGGTCACCGAGTCGCGGAAATCCATGAAGTGCCGGGATGCCATCGTCTCGCCCAGGGAATTGACCCACGACTGCCATTGACCGGCGTCCCGGACCTCCTCCTCGAACGACTCCAGGGCGGCCACACGGTCGATCATCGCGTCCGCGAGACGGCCGGCGTCGGCGGCCTCCCAGTCCCGGATCTCACCGTAGTTCAGCGCCACGTTTCTCCTCGAGGTCCACCACGCGTCGGCCACGGCCACGCTAGCATCCATTTCCGAAGTCTCACCAGGTAGTTGACCTCGATGGGAGTACGTAGTGGGCCCGTTCAACGTGGACACGAACGAACTGCGAACAGGCGCTGAATCCGTCCGGAACGCCGCTGAAACCGCGCGTGGACAGCTGGATACGACCGTGGATTCCGCACGGTCCGCCGAGCCGGGGTTCCCGGGCGAGGCCGCCGGTCCGTTCCGGGACGTACTGACTCGCTTCTCCGAGTTCGACCAACGGCTGGAGCGGACCGGCCACTCGACCGCGGACCGCCTCGAGGACTCCGCGGACCGGTACGACCGGACGGAGGACGTGATCGAGGGAATCTTCGACGGCCTCGGCGACGCGGTCGAGGGGATCGGCAGGGCCTTCGGTCGGTAGCCGCCACGCCGGGGCCGTCCGTGTGCTGGCCGGACGGTGAGCGACGGCCTACGCTGGCCGGGGACACGGGGTGCTGCCCGCCGGGCGGCTGAGAACACACCCGTCGAACCTGATCTGGGTAGTTCCAGCGAAGGAATGTCGATACGCTCTCCTCTACGGAAGTGGAGTACGCGGATCACCGCGAACCACATCGCCATCCTCCGCGCGAACCGCCGGAAAGCGAGTGGCAGTGCCGAACACACCGAGCATCGACCAGCAGATCGTCCTGGTGACCGGGGGAGCCAGAGGCCTGGGCCGCGAGATCGTCCGGTCCTTCGGGCGGGAGGGCGCCCGCGTCGTCGTCAACTACCGCCGCAGCGCCGACGACGCCGCCGACCTGGTCGGAGAGCTCGGCGCCGACCGCGCCGTCGCCGTTCGTGCCGACGTGACCGACGACGACGAGGTCCGCGCTCTCGTTGCCACCGCCACCACTCACTTCGGCGCCCCGATCACAACCGTCGTGAACAACGCGCTGGCCGATTTTCAGTTCAACGGTGACGCCCGCCCGTCGCCGGAGACCCTGAGCTGGGAGAACGTGGACCAGCAGCTGCGGGGTGCGGTCAAGGCGATCCTGGCGACCACCCAGGCCGTGCTGCCGGGGATGCGGGAGGCCGGGTTCGGCCGGATCGTCACGATCGGCACCAACCTCTTCCAGCATCCGGTGGTGCCGTATCACGACTACACGGCGGCCAAAGCCGCGGCGCTGTCGCTCACCCGCACCCTGGCGGCGGACCTGGGGCCCCACGGCGTGACGGTGAACATGGTCTCCGGCGGGCTGCTGCGCACGACCGATGCCAGCGCGGCCACCCCGGACGAGGTCTTTGACCTCATCGCCTCCGGAACGCCCCTGCGCCGCGTCACCACCCCGGCCGAGTTGGCGGATGCGGTCCTGTTCTTCGCCTCGCCGTGGGCGCGGGCGGTGACGGGGCAGAACCTCATCGTGGATGGCGGCCTGGTCAACGGCTGACCGGCTGGCCCGGCCCCGTCCGCCCCGACTCAGCCGGCCGCGGGGATCGGCGGCGCCGGGGCCTCGGTCACGTCGGTGTGCCCGGTGCGCAGGTACTCCACCACGGCGTCGTCGACCACGGTGTTGCCCTTGGCCACCTGGCCGTGGTCGCCGCCGGCGACGGTGATCATCTGCGCGCCCATCCGGTCCGCCAGGGCGTGCGCGCCGTGCAGCGGCGTCTGCGGGTCGCCGACGGAGTTGAGCAGTAGCGGCCGCGTCTCGAGCGCGTCGCCGCTGAGCTCGACGGGCGTGGTGATCGCGGGCGCGCCGGCACAGGCGGCGCCCGAACTGAACATCAGCCCGGTGGCGTCGAAGATGTCGCCGGTGACGAACTGGGTCCACAGGAACCCGGGGTAGTCGAGCGGCCGCGGGGCCACCCGGTTCTCGTTGCACAGCACGGCCGACTGCATGTTCAGGGCGATCATCGCCTCTTCCGGTAGCTCCGGCAACTGCGGGTCCCCGCCGCCCCCGGAGATCGGCTGTCCGGCGGCGAGGGCCTCGGCCAGCGCGGGCCACGCCGCCGACTGCGCCGCGAGCCCGCGGGTCGAGGCGAGCGTCGGGGAGGCGGCCTGGACGGCGCCGGGGGAGGCCAGCTGCCGGGCGAGTCCCTCGAGCTGCACACGGGCGGGGCCCGTCAGGGTGGCCCCGGCCATCCACGGCTCGGCGAGGGCCTGCCACACCGGCGGCACGTCGCCGATCTGCGCGGGCGGCGGGGCGAGCGTGGCGGTGGTGCCGGTCTCGGCCAGGACCTGCTCGGTCCACCGCTGGTACACCTTCAGCGGGGTGTCGCCGAGGCCGTAGACGGCGTCGTTCGCCGCGATCCACTCGAACATCGCGTGGACGCGCTGCTTGTACGGCTCGTTCTGCTGGTAGAGGACCTCGTTCCACATCCAGTCCGGGTTCGCCGCGGAGTCGAGCACCACCTTGTCGGTGTGCTGCGGGAACAGGGTGGCGTAGGCGGACCCGAGCAGGGTGCCGTACGACAGGCCGTGGATGGAGATCCGTTCCTCGCCCAGCGCCTGCCGCACCTGCTCCCAGTCGCGGGCGGTGTTCTCGGTGGTCAGGTGGCGCCAGTCGTCGCCGCTGGCGGCCTCGCACGAGGCTCGGTGGGTGGCGCCGAGCGAGGTGGCGATGGTCAGCGGGTCGGAGGCCATCGGCTCGCAGTGGAGGGGGCCGGCGTGCGCGAGGCCGCGCGGCTGGACGCCGATGAGGTCCCACTCGTCGCGCATCGCGTCCGGCCAGGTGAACATGCCGTCGTCGAAGTAGGTGAGGGAGTCGCCGCCGGGGCCGCCCGCGTTGCCGAAGAGGGAGCCGCGCCGCGCGCCCGGGTCGCGCGCCGGGAGCTTGGAGACCGTTACGTCGATCGTGTCGCCGTCAGGCCGCGAGTAGTCCTGCGGGACGGTCACGGCCGCGCAGACCGCGCCGGGGGTGGTCACCGTCTCCGGGCACGGGCCCCACGCGAGAGAGGAGGCCGGGGCGGGAACCGCCTGCACGGACGGTACGGTCGGCGCGGCTACCGCGAGTCCGGGAACGACGACGGCGAGGGCCGCGAGCGCAGCGGCGAGACGTGGGGACATCATTCGGCTTCGGCGACTGGGCATAGGCCAAGCATTCCAGAAGCCTGCGCTGAGAACGAGGCCATGACGGATGTCATCAGTGACCGGGCGTGGCCATGTCGATGGCGGGCACCCGCATCTCGGTGGGCGTCGCCGACCGTGAGGCGACGCTGCGCCGCGCCCTGGGCGTGGCCGAGGAGCGCGACCGCATGGTCCGCGGCCTCCACGACTTGCTGGGCCACACCCTCACCGCCCTGACGATCCGAACCCAGCTCGCGCGGGCTCTGGTGGACACCGATACGGCGGCGACGCGGGGCGAGCTGGACACCATCGAGGACCTCACCCGGTCCGAGCTGCAGGAGATGCGGCAGACCGTCGCCGGCCTGCGCGCCGCCGACCCGGCGAAGGAGGTGGACGAATTGTCGCGGTCGCTGCGGTCGGCGGGCGTCGACGTCGTCGTCGGAACCCCCTCCCTCGTCCCACCCGCGCACGCCGAGCTCGTCGCCTGGACGGTGCGGGAGGCGGGGACCAACATCGCGCGCCACTCGGGCGCGCGGCACGCGACCGTGGAGTTCGGCATCGCGGGCCTGCGGATCTGCGACGACGGCGAGGGGGTCGACTCCCACCGGTCACGCGCCGCCGGCGGGTCCGGCCAGGGACTGCGCGGGCTGGCGCAGCGGGCCGACGAGGTGGGTGCCCGGCTGGCGGTGCGCGAGCAGGTCGGCGGGGGTACCGTCGTGGAGCTGGGGTGGGAGCGGTGAGCGGGGGACCGCTGTCGGGTGCGCCGATCCGGATCATCCTCGCCGACGACCGGGCGTTCGTGCGCGGTGGGCTCGCGGCGCTGCTGGCGCGAGAGCCCGACATCGAGGTGGTGGCCGAGGTCGAGCGGGTTCCTGGTCAAGGACACCCCGGCGCGCGAACTGACCGAGGCCGTTCGGAGGGTCAACGCGGGGGAGACGGTGGTCGATGCCCAAGCTGGCACGGGAGTCGATGGCCGCCGGCCCGGACCCTCTGACCCCGCGCGAGAAAGACGTCCTGCGCGAGGCGCTGACAGGGGCCCGGATCGCCGACATCGCGGCCGAGCTACATCTGACGCAGAGGACGGTGCGCAATCACCTGTCCTCGGCCATCGCCAAGACCCACACCTCCACCCGCGGCGAGGCGGCGAGGGAGGCGCAGGTGCGTGGCTGGCTGTGAGGTGTGTCGACCCAGCCCGCTCACCGGCGGGCAACCGGGGTGGAGTGCCCCACCCCACCAGGCCGGCAGGTCAGGCGGACGGCGAGGTGTTGGTGCCGCCGTCGTTGATCTCGAAGCGGGTCCACTTGCCGTCCATGTCGACCTCCATGGCGTACCCGAGCGCGTCGTCGGGAACCTCGACCGTCTTGAACCAGTCGTACGCCTTGGTGTCGTCAGCGAACTCCTTCTCGTCGATCACGTTCTGCTCGGGGTCAATCACGCGGTAACGGGGCATGCTTGCTCCTTGGTCTCGTGGGAAGTTGAGTTCTCTTCCGCAGTGTGGGGGATTCGGCGCGGGCTCGCATCCGGACGGGCGGCCGTCCGCGGCGGGTACCTTCGATCCGGACAGTCGATCCAGGAGGCCACAGATGAGCACCGACCCCACCGCTACCCCCTCCGGCCAGCAGAGCTCCGCGGCTCCGGTCGATCCCACCACCAAGTTCCAGGTGGAGATCCCGATGCAGTCGCAACCCGCCCCGGGGCTGGCCTCCGAGCTCGTGCCCCCTGCCGACCACGGTGAGGCGTCGTATGTCGGGCACGGTCGTCTGACCGGTCGGCGCGCCCTCATCACCGGCGGGGACTCCGGGATCGGTCGGGCGGTCGCCATCGCGTTCGCGCGCGAGGGGGCCGACGTGGCGATCGGCTACCTGCCCTCCGAGCAGTCCGACGCCCACGAGGTGGCCGAACTCGTCCGCGGGGCGGGTCGGACGTGTGTGCTCCTGCCAGGCGATGTCGGGGACGAGCCCACCGCGCGGGGCATCGTCCGCGACGCCGTCGCCGGCCTCGGCGGGATCGACGTGCTGGTGCTGAACGCCGCACGGCAGACTTTCGTCGAGAAACTCGAGGACCTGTCCTCCGATCAGTGGGCGGAGACGATGAACGTCAATGTGAACGCCCCGTTCTGGATGATGCAGGAGGCGCTGCCACACCTGCAGCCCGGTGCGAGCGTCATCTTCACCTCGTCGGTGCAGGCGTACACCCCGTCAGCTGGCCTGGTGGACTACGCCACCTCGCGGGCGGCCGTGAACACCATGTCCAAGTCGCTCGCACAGCAACTTGCGCCGCGCGGGATCCGTGTGAACTCGGTGGCGCCGGGCCCGTTCTGGACAGCGTTGCAGGTGAGCGGGGGAAAGAAGGCCGAGGAGTTGCCGTACCACGGGCAGAAGAACCCGCTCGGCCGACCCGGTCAGCCCGTCGAGATGGCGGGCGCGTACGTGTACCTGGCTTCGGAGGAGTCGTCTTACACCACCGGGAACACGCTCTCGGTGACCGGCGGCGCCCCCACGCCCTGACTCGGCGGGACCCGGATCGCGGTCGCCCGCGGGGCTCGCGGCGTTGTCGGCCGCCGGCTTCGCGGCCGCAGGCGCGCCAGACGTCCCCCCCCCCAACCGCCCTCCCGGATGGCGTCTGGCGCGTACCGCGGGGCAGGCGAGGCGCCATGGCCGCGGGCGGCTGTGGACTGGGCGGGCAAGGGCACGGGCGAGACGCCATCTGCCCGGGCGAGACGCCATCCGCGGGAGCGGGTGGCGACAGATGCACCGACGCGCGCCGCCCAGGGGGTGGGGCGACGCGCGTCGGGAGAGGAGCCGATCACCGAGATGGCGGCGCGCCGTCCCGCGGGTGGGCCGACTCCGGTATGTGGGCCCGCGGGAGATCAGGCGTCGTGGATCAGCACACCTCGCAGGTTCTTGCCGTTGCGCAGGTCCTCGTACCCCTGGTTGAGGGTCTCCAGGGTGTACGTGGTGGTGACCAGCTCGTCGAGCTTGAGTTTGCCCTCGTCGTACAGGCGCAGCAGCTTGACGATGTCGTACTGCGGGTTGGCCGAGCCGAACAGCGAGCCCTTGATGGTCTTCTGGAACAGGGCCATCATCGTGCCGTTTACCTGCACCGTCTTGTCGACCATGTTCCCCATACCGGTGATCACCACCGTGCCGCCCTTGCCGATGATGTCGAACGCGTCCGAGACCACCTGCTCCTCGAGCGAACCCACGAGGATCAGGGCCTGGTCTGCCATCTGCCCCCACGTCAGCTTCTCGACCTCCGCGTGGGCTTCGGCGGCGGTGGCGAAGGCGTGCGTGGCGCCGAACTTCATGGCCTCGTCGCGCTTGAACTCGATGGGATCCACCACCACGACGTGCCGGGCGCCCGAGTTCGCGGCACCCTGGACGGTGTTGATCCCGAGTCCGCCGACGCCGTAGATCACCGTGGTGTCGCCCTGGCGGACGTTGCCGGCGTAGGTGGCGGTGCCCCAGCCCGACGGCACGCCACAGCCCACGAGGACGGCCTTGTCGAGCGGTAGCCAGTCGTCCACCTTGACCACCGAATGCTCCGAGATCACCGAGCGCTCGGCGAACGTCCCCAGCATGCAGAAGGCGCCGAAGTCCTGGCCGCCGGAGTGGAACCGGCACGTCCCGTCGGGCATGTGGCCCTCGAGGATGGTGGCGCCCATGTCGCAGAGGTTCTGCCGACCGGTGGAGCAGTAGCGGCAGGTACCGCAGCTGGGGATGAACGAGCACACCACGTGGTCGCCGGGCTTGACCTTGGTGACGCCGGTGCCCACGGCCTCGATGATGCCGGCGCCTTCGTGGCCGCCGACGATCGGGAAGCGGGGCATGAAGTCGCCGTCCGACAGGTGCAGGTCGGAGTGGCACAGGCCGGCGGCCGTGTACTTAATGAGTACTTCGCCGGGGCCGGGATCGTCGAGGTCGAGTTCCACGATCTCGAACGGCTGGCCGGTCTCGAACATGACGGCTGCTCTGGTCTTCACAGTCGTGTTCCTTTCTGATTGGAAAGCGGGACGGGTGAGGAGGGGATGGTGTGGGACGCGGGCGAGGGGAGGTGCTCAGCTCACAGCTGGATGTTGACCGACCGGGTCTGGGTGTAGAGGTCGAGCGCGCCGGCGCCGAGTTCGCGGCCCCAACCGGACTGCTTGAACCCGCCGAACGGCATGGCGGTGTCGAAGCCGTTGTACTGGTTCACCCACACGGAACCGGCCTGCAGGCGGCTGGCCACCTGGTGGGCCTTGGAGAGGTCCTTGGTCCATACGCCGGCGGCGAGTCCGTACATCGAGTCGTTGGCCTGTCGGACGGCGTCGTCGACGTCGGTGAACCGCAGGGCGGAGACGACGGGGCCGAAGATCTCCTCCTTCACGACCCGGTCCTCGGGCTTGACGTCTACGAACACCGTCGGCTGGATGAAGAAGCCGGTGTCGCCGTGGCGGGCCCCGCCGGTCAGGGCGCGGCCGCCGTCCTCGATTCCGGCGCGCAGGTAGTAGGAGACCTTGTCGAACTGGTCCTGGTCCACCACGGGCCCGAGCACCGTGTCGGGGTCCAGCCCGTGGCCGATGGTGGCCTGCGCAGCTGCGTCGGCCACGGCCTGGGTGAACTCCTCGTAGATGGAGTCCTCGACGTAGAGGCGGGTGCCGGCGGTGCAGGCCTGGCCGTGGTTGAACATCCACGCGGCGACCGACCCGGCCACGGCGGCGTCCCAGTCGCAGTCGGCGAAGACGATGTTGGCGCTCTTGCCACCCAGTTCGAGAGAGACCTTCTTGAGGTTGCCCTTGGCGGCGTCCACGATGAGCTTGCCGACCTCGGTGGAGCCGGTGAAGGCCACCTTGTCCACGTCGTCGTGGCCGGAGATCGCGGCGCCGGCATCGCCGAAGCCGGTGATGATGTTGACCACGCCGTCGGGCACGCCGGCCTCCTGGCAGACCTCGCCGAGCAGGAGCGCGGTGAGCGGGGTCTGCTCGGCCGGCTTGAGGACGAGGGTGTTGCCGGTGGCCAGGGCGGGGCCGAGCTTCCAGGCGGCCATGAGCAGCGGGAAGTTCCAGGGGATGATCTGCCCACACACGCCCACGGGGACGCGCTGGGTGTAGGCGTGGAACTGCTTGTCGCCGGCGAACGGCATGGACACCGGGACGGTGGAGCCCTCGATCTTGGTGGCCCAGCCGGCGTAGTAGCGGAACACGTCCGCGGCCCAGGCCACGTCGACGGCGGTGGCGATCGCGACGGACTTGCCGTTGTCGAGCGCCTCGATCTGACCGAACAGTTCGGCCTTGGCGTCGAGCAGGTCGCCGATGCGCCACAGGATCTGCTCGCGCTCGCGCGGCTTCATGGTGGCCCAGGCGCCGTCGTCGAAGGTGCGGCGGGCGGCGGCCACCGCGCGGTCCACGTCCTCGGGCCCGCCGTGGGCGACCCGGGTGATCTCGGCACCGGTCGCAGGGTCGTGGGTGGCGAAGGTGCGGCCGTCGGCGGCGTCGACCCACTGTCCGCCGATGAGCAGGCGATGCGGGCGGGCCAGGAAGTCGCGGGCCTCGGCGCCCAGGCGCTCGTCGACGTGCGCGCCGGAGTCGGTGCTCGAGCCGGTGTCGCGGGAGAGTGTGCCGGTCATAATTTCCTCCGAAGATCCGACCGCCTCGGTTGTGAGGCCGATCACAACTCATCCTGGGGGCGGGTCGGCCCTCCGGAGTGTTCAGTTTCTGGACACGCGAGTGGACACGGTGACGGCGTGCACCGGGCGCGTCAGGACAGCCCGAACTCCCGCATCCGGGCGTACAGCGTGGTCCGGCTGATCCCCAGTCGCCGGGCGGCCCGCGAGCGCACCCCGCCGCACTCGGTGAGGGCGGCGACGATCGCGTCGTACTCCCCGCGGGCCAGCTCTCCGGGCCGTGGCGGGCGCGCCGAGCGGGACCGCGACGGCAGCGCGTCCACGTCGAGGGTCGCGGCGCACTTCTGCTCGAGCCGGGTCAGGCAGTCGCCGAGGACCGCGCGCAGGGTCACCAGGCCGTTGGGTAGGTCGAGCACGCAGGCCGTCTCCACGAACCGCGACGTCACCGTGGGTGGCCGACTACCGCGCCGCGCGGCCAGGTCGGCGACCATGCGGCGGACGATCTCCTCGCCCTCGGTGCCGCGCTCGTGGAGGGGGCGGACCTCTGTCCGCCGGTCGCACAGGTCGAGTATCGCCGTCACCGCGGGGCGCGGGTCGTCGCGACTGGTGACGACGACGAGGTGCTCTCCAGCCGATTCCATGCGCGCGGCCAACCGGCGCAGATCGGCGTCGTCCAACAGGTCGATGTCGTCCAGGATCACCGGCCCGGAAAGTTCACGGAGTGCGGGCGCGACCATCTCCCGCCATGCCGTCGCGGCGTCGTCCGCCTCGGCGAGCCGGAGATGGCGGGCCCCGGGGCCGGCGATCGCCCTCGCCGTCGTCGACCTCCCCGATCCCGACGGCCCCCGGACGGCGTGCCTCCGCACCACCGTCGCGGGGGCGGCGACGACGATCCGGGGCGCGAGCGTGGGCGCGGGCGCGGGCGTGGGCGCACCGGGCGACTCGGGGAACGTGAGGTCCAGCAGGTGCCCGCGGCGCCCCACGCGGCTGGTGGCCACCCCCACGGTGCCCACCGACAGCTCGACGACCTCACCCACATCGTCGCGCTCGACCAGACGGCGGAGGGTGACGAGGTCACGGGAATCCAGTCGCTCCAGGCTCGAGTGCGAGGCCAGCACCACCTCGTCCCCGAACGCGCACGTCGCGGTGTCGAAGGAGCGGGTGCGCTCGACGAAGCGGCGCCAAAGTTCCCGGTCGTCCGCGCGGGCGGTGTCGACGTAACGGGCTTCGATGTCGGCCACGACCTTCCGGACGAAGGGTGCGAACAGTCGGGATGCGTCCGCGGTCATGCCCGTGAGGTTGACCGCGCCCACCAGGCGTCGGGTGAGCGGATCGATGATCGGGTGGCCGTAGCAGACGAAGTCGCGTAGGACCTCGGCGAAGTGCTGCTCACCGTGGATGAACACCCCGGCCCGCGTCTCGAGCGCCGTGCCGATGCCGTTGTTGCCCAGGGCCTCCTCCGTGAGCTCGGCGCCTTCGTCGACGCCCCGCCGGAGCAGCATGCGGGAGATCCGCGCGTTGTCGCGTGCCGTCCTGATGACACGGCCCTCGCGATCTGCCAGCACGAGGCTGGCGCCGGTGTCCTGCAGGACGGTGTCGAGCCCGTCCATCACCGGGCGCGCGGCCTCGGTCAGGCGGTGGGAGCGGGCGGCCCGCGGGTCGGGCGCCCCCGGGCGGGCGCTGTGCGGGGTCAGGCCGCTCAGCTCGGACCGACGCCACGCCAGGTCCAGCGGGTTCGCATCGGGCGAGTGGGACGGGTGGGCGGTCCGGGGCATGGTCACCTCCGATAGGGCGGGAATGTGATCCACACCATACGGGCGTGGCGGCGATCGCGCTGCCTCGAGAGGCGGGGAGTCGCGCGCCCGGGTGGGGGGCCGTCAAGCGCGGCTCGCCGCGTGGGCCGGGTGTACGAGGTGGGAGGGGAGTGCGGCTGTCCTCGCCGCGGGCGGGCGCGAGGCGAGGCGGGCGGAGACGTCGGCCGCGCACTTTGTCACGGCCTCGGCAGCGCGGGCGACCGAGCGGCCCGTCATCCGGCGACCCGGGGCGACGGCCACGGACCCGACCGCCCGCCCATCGGCCCGCAGCACCGGTGCCGCCACCGAGGCTACGGCCAGATCCGCGGCGCCGCCGAGTTCGGCGTCGGTCACGTCGATCTCCGAGAGCTCGACGAACAGCTCGGACACGCGGTCGCGGACCAGAGCGCCGATACCGGAGGTCTCCAGCGAGTCGGCCATCCGCAGCAGCTCACGGCGGGCCGGGGTGAGCCGCTCGATGGACCAGCCACGTCGCGCGATCTGTGGGAGCACCACCTCGAGCCGGTCGCGCGCGGCGGTGGTCAGCCCCGCCGCGTCGGCCAGCCACTGACGTTGCTCGCCCAGGGGTAGTCGGGCCGCCAGCTCGCGGGCGAACGGGGCGCGCACCGGCACCACGTGGCCGACGGGCAGCGCCTCCCGGGAAGCGGTGCGCATGCCGGCGCCGACCGAGTCGACGACCTCGGCCATCCCGTCGCGGACCTCGAACACCACCGCCGCGATCCCGGTGGCGTCCGCCAGGGCCTCGAGCGGCTGGCGCGCGGCCCGGACCAGGTCGACCTCCGTGGCCAGCGCCGCGCCCACCTCGCGCAGTGCCGGCCCGGCCCGCCACCCGGCCCGCGTCTTCTCCGCCCACCCCTGGGCGTCCATCTCCGCCAGGACCGCGTGGAGGGTCGAGCGACTCGCCCCGGCCATCCTGGCGATCTCCGTCAACGGCAGGGGCGGGCCGTCGGTGGCGAGCGCGCGGAGCGCCGCGAGCACCCGGTGGGTCGGTTCGTGTCGCATATCCGTCATCATATGTCGGAGTTTCGACGGGGCGGGGGTGATTGCCCTCGGCGAGATGGAAAACCGGGCGGGGCGGGCGCAGGATGGTCCGGACGCCCGAAGGTAGACAGATCGGTCTGCCGTGCTGTCCGGTCCGCCGGCCAGCCCACGACACTGGAGGTCGCATGACGACGAGGTCGGCGGTGACGCTCTCGCATCTCGACGCGCTCGAGGCGGAGTCCGTCCACATCTTCCGCGAGGTAGCCGCACAGTTCGAACGCCCGGGGATGCTGTTCTCCGGCGGCAAGGACTCGGTGGTGATGTTCCACCTCGCCCGCAAGGCCTTCTGGCCCGCGCCGATGCCGTTCCCGCTCATGCACGTCGACACCGGCCACAACTTCGACGAGGTCATCGACTACCGCGACCGCGTGGTCGAGGAGACCGGTGTCCAGCTGCTCGTCTCCCACGTCCAGGACGACATCGACGCCGGCCGCGTGGTCGAGGACACGGGGGTCGGCGCGAGCCGCAACCGCCTCCAGACCACCGCCCTGCTGCGCGGGATCCAGGAGAACCGATTCGACGCCGTCTTCGGTGGCGCCCGCCGCGACGAGGAGAAGGCCCGCGCCAAGGAGCGCGTCTTCTCCTTTCGCGACGCGTTCGGCGCCTGGGACCCGCGCGCCCAGCGGCCCGAGCTGTGGAAGCTGTACAACGGCAAGCACCGCAAGGGCGAGCACATCCGCGTGTTCCCGCTGTCCAACTGGACCGAGCTGGACATCTGGCAGTACATCGAGCGCGAGGACATCGACCTGCCGCCGATCTACTACGCCCACGAGCGCGAGGTCATCGAGCGCGACGGCATGCTCCTCGCCAAGACCCGCTTCCTGGAGACGCTGCCGCACGAGGAGGCGCGCACTGAGCTCGTGCGTTTCCGCACCGTCGGCGACGCCACCTGCACGGGCTGCGTCGAGTCCGACGCCGCCGACAACGCCGCCGTCGTCGCCGAGGTCGCGGGCACCCGCGTCACCGAACGCGGCGCCACCCGCGCCGATGACCGGATCTCCGAGGCCGGCATGGAAGACCGCAAGAAGGAGGGCTACTTCTGATGAGCACCCCCACCACGGACACCGCGCCGGCCGCCGCCGAGAGCGCCGCCGAGCAGCTGCAGACCATGGCCGAGCACGCGCAGCTGCTGCGCATCGCCACCGCCGGCTCCGTCGACGACGGCAAGTCGACGCTCATCGGCCGGCTGCTGTTCGACTCCAAGGGCATCTTCGAGGACCAGCTCGCCTCCATCGAGGCCACCTCGGCCAAGCGCGGCGACGAGTACACCGACCTCGCGCTGCTCACCGACGGGCTGCGGTCCGAGCGCGAGCAGGGCATCACGATCGACGTCGCCTACCGCTACTTCTCTACCCCGCGGCGCAAGTTCATCATCGCGGACACCCCGGGCCACGTGCAGTACACGCGCAACATGGTCACCGGTGCCTCGACGGCCGACGTGGCGATCATCCTCGTCGACGCCCGCAAGGGTGTGCTCGAGCAGACCCGCCGCCACGCGTTCCTGTCCGCACTCCTGGGCATTCCGCGCCTGGTCGTGGCCGTGAACAAGATGGACCTGGTGGACTACGACGAGGCCACCTTCGAGGCCATCCGCACCGAGTTCACCGACTTCGCCGCCAAGCTCGAGGTCCACGACGTCACCTTCGTGCCGCTCTCGGCGCTCAGGGGCGACAATGTGGTGGACCGCTCGGACGCCATGCCCTGGTACACGGGCCCGGCGTTGCTCGACCATCTCGAGAACGTGCACATCGCCTCGGACCGGAACCTCACCGACGTCCGGTTCCCCGTGCAGTACGTGATCCGCCCCCAGCGCGCCGACGGCTTGGATCACCGGTCCTTCGCCGGAACCGTCGCGGGTGGGATCATCAAGGTCGACGACGACGTGGTGGTCATGCCGTCCGGGCGGCAGTCCACGGTCAAGGCGATCTGGGGCCCGGGCGGGGCGGAGCTGGACGAGGCCGCGGCCCCCGCAGCGGTGACGATCGCGCTGAACGACGAGATCGACATCGTCCGCGGCGAGATGATCGCCCGGCCCGGTAACCGGCCGCACCAGGGCACCGAGCTCGAGGCCATGGTCTGCTGGTTCGCCGACGACACCACCCTCGAGACCAACAAGCGCTACATCGTCAAGCACACGACGCGCGAGACCAAGGCGATCGTGACGGGGATGGAGTACCGGCTCGACGTCAACACGCTGCACCGCGACCCCGACTCCACCGAGCTCCAGCTCAACGAGATCGGGCGAATCGGCCTGCGCACGCAGACGCCGCTGATGTACGACCCCTACCGTCGCAACCGCGACACGGGCGCGTTCATCCTCGTGGACGAGATCACCGGGAACACGGTGGGTGCTGGCATGATCATCGGGCCCGCCACCACCGGTTCCAACGTCGTCTGGCACGCCGGGGCCGTCCAGCGCGGCGACCGCGGGCAGGGCCGCACCCTGTGGCTGACGGGCCTGTCGGGTTCGGGCAAGTCGACCATCGCCTCCGAGGTCGAGCGTCTGCTCATCGAGTCCGGTCATCCGGCGTACATCCTCGACGGCGACAACCTGCGCCACGGCCTCAACGTCGACCTCGGGTTCTCGGCCGAGGACCGGGCGGAGAACATCCGCCGCACCGCCGAGGTGGCGGCGCTGTTCGCCGATGCCGGCGTCGTCGTCATCTGTTCCCTCATCTCGCCCATGCGCGCCGACCGGGACGCGGCGCGCCAGGTCCACGCCAAGGCCGGCCTGCCGTTCACCGAGGTGTTCGTGGACACCCCGCTGGCCGAGTGCGAGGCCCGCGACCCCAAGGGCCTCTACGCCAAGGCGCGCGCGGGCGAAATCGCCGAGTTCACCGGCGTCTCCGCGCCGTACGAGCCGCCGCTGACCCCGGACCTGCACATCCGTCCCGAGGACGGCACCGCAGAAGAGGTCGCGCAGCGGATCCTCAGCTCCATCCTGGGAATCTGAGCCGGTGCCCGAGGCCCTGTGGACCTACGACTCGCTCGGCCTGCTGGTCGTCAGCGCCGTCATCGGCGTGGTGATCGGCTGACGGGGATGGGCGGCGGCGCACTCATGACGCCGGCGCTCATCCTCGTGGGCATCCCACCGACGGCGGCCGTCGCCAACGACCTGGTTGTCAACGCGGTCAACAAGGTCGTGGGCGCGGGCGTGCACTGGAGGCACGGTAAACCCAATCTCAAGATCGCCCTCTGGCTGATCATCGGCTCGGTGCCGACGGCGTACCTCGGCGCGTGGCTCGTGCACGCGATCGGTGCCGAGGACGTGCAGGGGATGCTCAAGAAGGCCATCGGCGCGACCCTCATCGTGGCGTCGACGGCGTACTTCCTGCGGGCGTTCTTCGAGATGTCCGGGCGCATCCGCACCGGTGACGATCCCGACCCGCCGGTCAAGCCGGTGCTCACGCTGCTCGTCGGTGTGATCGGCGGACTGATGGTGGGCATCACCTCGGTGGGCTCGGGCACCGTCATCATGATGTGCATCATGCTGCTCTACCCGACGCTCGCCGCGCTGCGGCTGGTGGGTACCGACCTCGTGCAGGCGGTCCCGCTGGTCATCGCGGCCGCGATCGGGCACGTCATGGTGACCGGCGTCGACTGGAACCTGCTCGTGCCGCTGCTCATCGGCGGGGCGATCGGCACGTTCTTCGGCTCCAGGTTCGCCGGGCGCGTGCCGGGTGGGCTCATCCGCCGCGGCATCACGATCGTGCTCGCCGTGACGGCCTCGGCCATGCTCGGCGCCTCGCCGTTGTTGATCGGAATCATCACGCTGGTGCTGGTCGTGGGCGGCCCGTTGGTCTGGAAGGCGCTCGTACGCCGGTTCTCGGTGCACCTCGACCGGCCGGCGGTGCAGCGGCCCGGGGCGTCGACTCACGCCTGAGCCGGGCCGCTCACGCAGCCGCTCCTGGCCATGGCGTCTCGCGCGCACCGCGGGGTGGGCGAGACGCCATGGCCAGGAGCGGCTGCGTTGTGGGCGTGCAGGGGCTGGCGCGACTAGCGGGGTTCCCAGGCGTCGGTGTCGAGGGTCAGCTCGTGAACCTCTCCCGGCAGGTGCCCGGCGGCCAGGTCGGCGATCGTCACCGCGTCCATCACCCGGCGCAGCGCCGCCCGCGACGCGATCCACACGTGCTGCAGGACCGCCGCGCGCTCGTTGTAGACCACCGCCTCGGGCCGGACGTCGTAAACGCTGACCAGTGGCCCGTCGACGGCCCGCATCACGTCGGCGACCGTGATCTCGCCGGCGTCCCGGCCGAGGAACCACCCACCGGTCTTGCCGCGACGGCTGGCGACCAGGCCCGCGCGACGCAGGTCCGAGAGGATCGCCTGGAGGAAGCCGTGCGGGATGTCCTGTAGCCGCCCCAGTTCCTCCGCGCTGACCGGGCTGTCCCTCGGGTCGCGGGCGGGGTCGTCGCTGCGGGCCGCCGCGAGTTCGACGAGCGCACGCAACGCGTAGTCGGACTTGGCGGTGACCCTCATGGGACACAGTCTCCCAGAGCCGCTGCCATCGCGAGTGGGGGAGTGGCCAGGTCCAGCGCCTTGAAACTGGGCGGACGTCCAGTTGGACAAGTAGCCAAGACTGTACGCCAGCGGACAGTCGTTCCCCGCGCTCACATTTCAACTGTGGACCGTGGCCGGTCCCGCGCTCGCGGACGGGGCGGGCCGTCCGGAGGTGCTGAGCTCGTCGTCGTCGCCCCGGCTTCTCCTCTCGGCGAGAACGGCCCACGCGATCAGTCCGAACCAGACGGCGACCAGGGCGAGGAGGATCGGGTTGGTGGCCGCGGACGGCACCTCGGCCCAGAGCAGCAGGGTGCGCACATTGGTCACCACGATGAGGCCGCCGGCCGCGGTGCCGAGCACGCGCGCGGGCAGGTGCTTGACCAGCCACGCGGCGAACGGCGCGACGATCACGCCGCCGATGAGCAACGCCAGCGCGTAACCCCAGTCGATCCCGGCGGCGCCCAGGCCGAGGAGGAAGCCGAGCGAGCCGCCCACGGCCACCACGAACTCCGAGGTGTCGATCGAGCCCACGACCTTGCGGGGTTCGACCCGGCCCGACGACAGCAACGAGGTCGTGCCGACGGGACCCCATCCGCCGCCGCCGAGCGAGTCGAGCGTCCCGCCCACGAGGCCGAGCGGGACGAGGAAGGCCGTGCGGACGCGGCCCTTGAACTCGGGGCGCCGGCCGCCGAGCGCGAGGAAGCGGTACAGGACGTAGAGGCCCAGCGCGAGAAGGATGACGCCCACGACCGGCTTGGCCACGTCGGCCGGGAGGTTGCTGAGGATGGTGGCGCCGGCGAACGCGCCGATCGCGCCCGGGACGGCGAGGATGCGCACGATCCGCCAGTCCACGTTGCCGAGTTTGTGGTGGGAGAAGCCCGAGGCGAGGGTGGTGCCGATCTCGGCGAAGTGCACGGACGCCGACGCGGCCGCCGGTGCGATACCGGCCGCGACCAGCAGCGTCGTGGAGGTGACGCCGTAGGCCATGCCAAGGGAGCCGTCGATGAGTTGGGCGATGGCGCCGACCACGCCGAGCACGATGAGAGTCTTCATGGGCACCCCTTGGAGGTAGTGGGTTCATTAAGTCGAGTAAGACAGTAGACATAAAGGTGCAGCCTTGTCTAGACCGATCTGTCTACCCCTCCGGCGCGGCCGTCTCCGGCGTCTCGCACGATTGCGCGACACCACTTTCCGCTATAAGAGATTTGTGACAATATAGGTGGACCGCGCCGGCAAAGGGGACCGGCGCCATGCTCGAGGAGCCCATGAACGAGGTCGGAGAGCGCGCGTGCTTTGTCGAGGAGACCGCGGACGGGGCCGTGTGGGGTTGCCAGCGCTGCGGGGCCCGGAGCGGCACGTTGCCGTCACGGGGAGCGGCGCGGGTGGCGGCCGATGCGCATCGTTGTCCGGATCAGCCCGCCCGCGTCGCGCGCGAGTACGGACACGGTCGGCGCAGGGGACTCCGGTCGCGCTGGCGGTGATCCTCCTAGGCTGGAGGCCATGATCTCCGCCACGCGCACCCCGGACCAGCAGCTCGCCGTCGACCTCGCCACGGACGCCGGCCGTCTGCTGGTGGAACTGCGGTCCTCCGGGCCCACCGGGCGTACGCTCGGCGACATCGGCGACCGCCGGGCCAACGACCTCCTGCTCGAGCGGCTCGCCGACGCACGTCCGGACGACGCCGTCCTGTCCGAGGAGTCCAAGGACGATCTCTCCCGCGTGGACGCCGACCGCGTGTGGATCATCGACCCCGTCGACGGCACCCGCGAGTACGGGCTCGGCGACCGCCCCGACTGGGCCGTGCACGTGGCGCTGTGGGAGCGCGACGGCGACCCTGCGACATCACGACTCACCGCAGCCGCGGTCGGGTTACCGGCGCTCGGGGTGGTGTGTGGGGTCGACGACGACGAGATCTACGCCGCACCCGTGGGCAACGGCGGGGTCGACGGGGGAGGCCTCCTCCCGCCCCGCGTGGGCTCACGGCCGCGGATCGTCCTCTCGGCCTCCCGCCCGCCCGCGTTCGCCCGTGCCGTGGCCGGCGCGGTGGACGGGGACCTGGTGCCGTTGGGCTCGGCCGGCGCCAAGACGGCGGCCGTCGTCCGCGGCGAGGCGGACGCCTACATCCACGCCGGCGGGCAGTACCAGTGGGACTCCGCGGCGCCGGCCGGCGTGGCGTTGGCCCGTGGGTTCGTCGCCGTGCGGATCGACGGCTCCCCGCTCGAGTACAACGTCGCGGAAACCTACCTGCCGGACCTCGTCGTGTGCCGCGCCGACCTCGCCGACGCGATCCTCGGTGCGATCGCCGACACCGACCCGGCCTGATCTACCGGCCCCGTCGCGCGTCGGCTCGAGGGGGCCTGGCCCGGACCGGCCAGAGGGCGCCCAGGCTCGCCGAGCGCGCTGGTTACGGCAGTCGCCGGACGTCGACCGCGCCGCCCCGGCGCAGTCCCGCCAGCGCGTCAAGCAGTGTCCGCTTGCGCAGCGGTGGTGACGTTCCGGCCCGGCCCGCGACGATCGCGTCGATCGCCTCGCGCAGCGCCTCGTCCGCCGCGACCGTGGGGCGCCAGCCGAGCTCCGCGCGGGCGCGGGTGGTGTGCATGAGCGGGGCGCCGAACGCCAGATCGACCCAGCCGATGCTGACCGGCTGGAGGCGCAGCAGCCAGCTGATGTGGACGAGCTGACGCAGCACGCGGTAGGGCAGGTGCACCGGCCGCGCGCCGAGTTCGCGGGCGAGCATGTCGCGGGTGATGGGCGGTTCGGCGGCGATGTTGAACGCGCCCTGCGCGCCGGACGTCGCGGCGGCCGCCAGTGCCGAGGCCATGTCGTCGCCGTGGAGGAGCGGGACCGTGAGCCGGCGGTCCACCGGCAGGATCGGTAGCGCCCGGAGCAATCGCGCTGGCGTGAGCGCCGGGGTGAAGTAGCGGAACAGACCCGAGGCGGCCTCGGCGTGGACGATGAATGCCGGCCGCATCCGGGCGATCGTCGGCGCGCCGGGATGCTTGCTCTCGTGCCGGTCGAGGAGCTGCTCCGCGGCCGTCTTGTGCCGGTTGTAGGCGGCGGTGGGCACCCCGCCGAGTTCGGCGTCCTCGCTGACCCGCCGCTCGACCGAGACTCCGGGTCCGCCGTCGGAGACAGGGGCGTAGGCGCCCACCGAGGACTGGTGCACCAGGTGCGGCACGCCCGCCAGTCGGCACGCCTCCACGACCGCGGCGGTCCCGCCGACGCCCAGCCGGTGATGGTGGTCCACGTCGCGGGTGGGCTGGAAGCCCCAGGCGAGGTGGATGACCGCGTCGGCGCCGCGGAAGATCTCCACCAGGTCGTGGGCGCTCGCGTACGAGAGGTCGATGCGATGCCACGACGCGCCGCTGTAGGGAGGGGTGGCGGGTGGGATGCGGCGACACAGGCCCACCACGTCGTGGCCGTCGGCGAGCAGCCTCCGCAGCAGCGGGGTGCCCACGTTGCCGCTCGCGCCGGTGACGACGATCCGCATCCGGCGGGCCGGGGAATCTGGCTCCGGGTTCTGCGTCATCGCCCCATGGTCGGATACACGCGCGGGCGTCGCATCCGGACCGCGTCGGCGCGCGGTCGCGGGACGGCGACGGCCCGGTGCGGCGGAACGAGCGGCGGCCCGGCCCGCGGGTGCGGGGCCGGGCCGTCTACTCGGCTTTCCGGCAGGCGCTCATCTCCTCGCCCGCCGGCCCGGAGTTCAGGAGTTGTCGACGACCAGCGCGCCGGCGATGGCGGCCATGAACGCGTCCTTGGCCAGCGACATGCCCTCCTGGCTGGGGCGGATGCCGTCGGACTCGGTCATGTCCGGGTTGCGGAAGTACATCGCCAGCAGGCCCGCCGAGAAGACGCCGAGGGCCGCGCCGGCGATCCGGCGGGGCACCACCGGGGTGAGCAGGGCGGCGCCGATGCCGATCTCCGAGTAGGCGACGAACTTGCCGAAGGTGTCCGGATCCATCTGGTTCACGGCGGGAACGCCCGTGGCGGCGAAGCCCTGCAGGCCCTGCGCGGCCTCGGTCGGCATACCGCGCTTGCTCAGGCCGGAGTTGAGGACGAAAGCGCCGGTGACGCCGCGGAGGATCGCGTTTGACAGGCTCATCGGTTTCTCCTTTGATCGTTGTCGCGTGTGCGTTCGTACACCACTTTGGTGACGTGACATCGAACAGGTTAGCTCAGGCGAGTCCGAACGCCACATCTCAGGGGAGCCCACGGTATCCCTCCGCGGGCGCGGGCGCACGGACACGGGCGTGCGCTCTGATGCCGGCCGCGGCAGGGATGCGGGCCGCGCGGCGGATGCGGGCCGCGGCGCGGATGCGGAAGGGGCCCGGTGATGCGAAAATCTGAAGGTATGAGTACGACGAGCCGCGACATCACCGATAAGCCCGACCCGGATGCCGACCCCGATCACGGCAAGCCCGAGTCGCCCACCTCGCTGAAGGGCAGCGCGTGGAAGATCGGCATCAAGCGCGCCCTCTCCGAGTTCTCCAGGGACAAGTGCACCGATCTCGCCGCGGGCCTGACGTACTTCGCGGTGCTGTCCTTGTTCCCCGCCCTGCTCGCGGTGGTCTCGCTGCTCGGCGTGTTCGGGCAGGGCCAGGCCACGGTGGACGCGGTGATGGAACTCCTCGAAGGCGCCGCCCCCGAGGAGACCCTCGCCGCGCTGCGCGGGCCGATCGAGTCGGTCGTCAACACCCCGGCCGCCGGCATCGCCCTCATCACCGGTCTCGCCGGTGCGCTGTGGTCGGCCTCGGGCTACGTCGGCGCGTTCGGCCGGGCGATGAACCGCATCTACGAGATCGAGGAGGGACGGCCCTTCTGGAAGCTCAAGCCCGTCACCGTCCTGCTGACCGCGGTCCTGCTGCTCCTGGTCTGTCTCGCCGGGCTCATCCTGGTCGTGAGCGGACCGATCGCCGAATGGGCCGGGAATCTGATCGGTCTGGGGGAGACGGCCGTGACCGTGTGGGGGATCGCCAAGTGGCCGGTGCTCGTCCTCGTCGTCGTCGTCATCCTGGCCGTGCTCTACGGGTTCGCGCCCAACGTCAAGCAACCGAAGTTCCGCTGGATCTCGATCGGCGCCGTCATCGCCCTGATCGTGTGGGCGGTCGCGACCGGCGGCTTCGTCTTCTACGTGACCAACTTCAGCAGCTACAACGCCACGTACGGCTCCCTCGCAGGCGTCATCATCTTCCTGCTCTGGCTGTGGATCACCAACAACGCACTGCTGTTCGGGGCGGAGGTCGACGCCGAGGTCGAGCGGGCCCGCGAGCTGCAGGCGGGGATGCACGCGGAGGAGACCATCCAGCTCCCGCCGCGCGACACCACGGCGAGCGACAAGGCGGCCGAGAAGCACCAGCAGACCGTCGACGACGCGGCCGACGTCCGCCGCGAGGCCCAGGCGGAGGAGGCCCGCCACCGCGACTGACCCTGTCGGTCCGGTGCGCTGCCGCTCGGCCCGCTCGCGCAGCCGTTCGCAGCGCATTCGTCCACCACCCGCGCAACCGCTCCTGCGCCCGGCGTCTCGCTCCTCTGCATGGCGTCTCGCGCGTGCCGATGGCGGCCCGCTCCCGGAGCTGCCCGCGCATCCGCTCCTCTCGATGGCGTCTCGCGCGTGCGGATGTACGCGATCCCCACAGCCGCTCCCGCCGATGGCGTCTCGCCCACCCCGCGGTGCGCGCGAGACGCCATCGCGAGGGGCGGCTGTGGGCGGGCAGGCGAAATCGGGCCACGGGTCCGCCGGCTTCGGGCCTGCCGACCCCGGGCGGGCAGGTTCGCGGCGAGGCTGGCGCGGGACGGGTCGACAGCGACCACAATCGGGGTATGACCACTTCGGACCGGCCCGCTGCCACCATCCGCAGAGGACTGCGCACCGTTCGCATGGTGCTCGTCCGCTCGGTTGCTGAGTTCCTCCGCGACCGCGGCCCAGACCTCGCCGGTTCGCTCACCTACTACGGCGTCCTCTCGCTGTTCCCGGCGGTGCTGGTGGTGGTGTCATTGCTCGGCGTTTTCGGGCAGGGCTCCAGAACGGTCGATGCGGTGATGGACATGCTCTCTGACGTCGCGCCGCCGGAGGTGCTCGATCCCGTGCGCGAGCCGGTCGAGGCGTTGGTCACGACCCCGGCCGCGGGCACCGCGCTCCTCGTGGGTACGGCGGTCGCGCTGTGGTCGGCGTCGCGATACGTGCGGGCGCTCGGCAGGGCCATGAACGCGATGTTCGGGATCGACGAGGGGCGGCCGCCGTGGCGTCTGCTGCCCGCGGGTCTCGCGCTTACGGCTCTGCTGATCGTCCTGGTCGCCATCGGCGGGGTGGCCCTGGCGTTCAGTGGACCGGTGGCGGAGACGGTGGGCGGCTGGATCGGGCTCGGGAGCACGGCGCTGGCCGTGTGGGGAGTGGCCAAGTGGCCGGCTGCCGTGGTCGCAATGATCTTGGCGTTGGCGATCCTCTACCGGTTCGCGCCCAACATCTCCGGGCGCCGCTTCTCCTGGGTGTCGTTGGGGGCCACGGCCGCGTTGGCGATCATGGGCGTCGCCACGGCAGGTCTGAGCTTCTTCGTCGCCAACTTCGGCAATTTCAACCGTGTGTACGGCTCGCTGGCCGGCGTCATCGTCTTCCTCCTGTGGCTGTGGCTGGTCAACATGGCCGTGGTCTTCGGGGTGCGTCTCGACGCAGAGGTGCTGAGGGTCAGGCAGCTGCGGTCCGGCATCGCGGCCGAGGAGGTCATCCAGGTGACGCCGCGTGACACCCGGGCCTGCGAGTGGGAGAACCGCCGCCGCGAGAAGATGGTCGCGGAGTACCGCACGCTCCGACGCGAGCGCGATGACGATACCGGTGGCGACGACGACACGGCTCCCGACGGCGACACGACTCCCGACGACGAGGCAGGCGCCGATGGCGAGTCGACCGATCCGCCGCCGAGCGGAATCGCCGGGGCCTGCGGAGAGCAGCGCCGCGCCGAGTAGGGTGCGGGGCTGACCGCCGACCGAGGAGCCCGCGATGACCGAGAACCGGCCCGCCTCGGACCGGCCCGCGATGACCGAGAACCGGCCAGCGCCCGACCTGCCCGCCCCCGAGGCCCCCGCCACCGACGGCGCGCCGGAGATCTGGCGCCTCGACCATCCCGAGCACGGGGTCCTCGAGTTCGCGGTGGGCTCGCCGGAGGAACTCCGCACCGTCGACCCCGGGTACCCGCAGCGGAAGCCGCCGAAGAAGGGTGCCACCCCAGCGGCCGTCGCATCCCCGGGGTGCGCCCTCCTGCGCGACGGCGAGGTGGTCGCGCGCGCCCGGCAGATCAGCGACCGACGCTTCTCACTCACCGCGGATCCGCCGAAGCCGGGCGAGCACACCACTGCGCCGCCGATCTCGAGCCCGCGCATCCAGGTGCGCACGAACATGCTCGACACGGCGGTCCGCCAGGTGACGTTCCGCGAGGGCCGCGACATCGTGCACTTCGACCCGCCGCCCGGATCCGCCGCCGAGGCCCGGCTGGAGGCGATCGCGTCGACGCCGTGGAAGCGCGCCGTCTACCCGGTCGCGGCGGGCATCGGCAGGTCGGGCTGGGCGATCGCGATGATCGTGCTGCTGCCCCTGATCGGTCGCATCCTCGAGCCGGTGCTCGACTGGATCCTCGAGCGCATCCCGGACATCGACATTCCGTGGCCGGAGTTCTCCCTGCCGAGCATTCCGTGGCCGGACATCCCCTGGTCGGACATCACGCTGCCGTCGATCACCCTGCCGGAGATCTCGGTCCCGGGGTGGGTGGAGTTCCTGCTCGAGTACAGCAAGGTGTGGGTGCCGTTGCTGGCGGGCGTGGCGTTGGCGGTGGTGGCGGTGCGGCAGTCGCGCAGGTCGCGCGAGACCAAACGTCGCTGGGCGGCAGGGCACCCGCCCTCGCAGGGTGGCGATGAGCCGTCGGGCGGCGGTCCGGCCGGGCGGTAGGGTTGTGCCCATGCGCCTCGTCGTCACCGGGGGAGCCGGGTTCATCGGCGCCAACTTCGTCCGCTCCGTCGTCCGCGAGTACCCGCAGGCCCACGTCACGGTGCTCGACTCCATGACGTATGCCGCCAACCGCGCGAATCTGGACGGGCTCCCCGCCGACCGGGTCCGGCTGGTGGAGGCCGACTGTGCGGACGCCGCGATCACGGACCGGTTGGTCTCCGAGTTGACGGGGCCGCGCGACGCGGTCGTGCACTTTGCGGCGGAGAGTCACAACGACAACTCGCTCGCCACGCCGTGGCCGTTCGTACACTCGAACATCGTGGGCACGTACACGATCCTCGAGGCCTGCCGCCGTCACGACGTACGCCTGCACCACGTGTCGACGGACGAGGTCTACGGGGACCTGGAGCTCGACGACCCGGCCAAGTTCACCCCGGCCACGGCGTACAACCCGTCGAGCCCGTACTCGGCGACCAAGGCGGGCGCGGACATGCTGGTGCGCGCGTGGGTCCGCAGCTTCGGGGTGCGCGCCACCATCAGCAACTGCTCGAACAACTACGGGCCCTACCAGCACGTGGAGAAGTTCATCCCGCGGCAGATCACCAACATCCTCGACGGGCGGCGGCCCCGCCTCTACGGCAGTGGAGCCAACGTGCGGGACTGGATCCACGTCGATGACCACAACTCCGCGGTTCTGCGCATCCTCGAGGCGGGGGAGCCGGGACGGACGTACCTCATCGGCGCCGACGGCGAGCGCTCCAACCTCGAGGTCATGCGGATGATCTGCGAGCTCATGGGCGTCTCGGGCATCGGCGGTGACCCGGGGTTCGACCACGTCACCGACCGCCCGGGCCACGACCTGCGCTACGCGATCGACGCCTCCGCGACCCGCGCCGAGCTGGGCTGGGAGCCGCAGCACACGGACTTCCGCGAGGGCCTGCGGCAGACCATCGAGTGGTACGCCGCCCACCGCGACTGGTGGGAACCGGTCAAGGAGCGGGTCGAAGCGACGTACGCCCGGACGGAGAAGGTCCTGTGACGGCGGGGATGGCGCGGTGAAGGGCATCGTCCTGGCCGGTGGCAGCGGCACCCGGCTGCGGCCGCTGACGCTGGCCACGAGCAAGCAGCTGGTGCCAGTGTTCGACAAGCCGATGATCTACTACCCGCTGTCGACGCTCATGCTGGCGGGGATCCGCGACATCCTCGTCATCACCACGCCCGAGGACGCGGGGCAGTTCCGGCGGTTGCTGGGCGACGGCAGCCAGTTCGGGATCACGCTGAGCTACGTCGAGCAGGCCGCCCCGGAGGGGCTGGCGCAGGCGTTCGTGCTGGGCGCGGACCACATCGGCGACGAGCCGGTCGCGTTGATCCTGGGCGACAACATCTTCTACGGCCCCGGCATGGGTACGCAGCTGCGCCGGTTCGCCGACCTCGACGGCGGCGCGGTGTTCGCCTACCGGGTGGCCGATCCGAGCCAGTACGGGGTGATCGACTTCGACGCCGACGGCCGCGCGATCAGCCTCGAGGAGAAGCCTGAGAACCCGTCGTCGGACTTCGCCGTGCCGGGGCTCTACTTCTATAGCGCCGACGTGGTGGACGTGGCGCGCGGGCTGGCCAGGTCGGCGCGCGGGGAGTACGAGATCACCGACATCAACCGGCACTACCTGGAGCAGGGCCGCCTGCAGGTCGAGGTGCTGCCGCGGGGTACCGCCTGGCTGGACACGGGCACCCACGATTCGCTGCTCGACGCGGGGAACTACGTCCGCACGATCGAGGACCGGCAGGGCCTGAAGATCGGCTGCCCGGAGGAGGTGGCGTGGCGGATGGGATATATCGACGACGACGAGCTCACCGATCGCGCGAACGTCCTGCAGAAGTCGGGGTACGGCCGGTATCTGCTGGATGTCCTGCGCCGGGAGAAGGGGCGGAGACTGTGAACGCGGACAACGGGGGCGTCGCCGCCCGCCGGGACGCGCTGCCGCGCGTGCTGGTGACCGGCGGGCGCGGACAGCTGGGTACCCACCTGCGGCTGGCCCACCCGGGCGGGGTGCTCGCGCCGGGTCGCGACGAGCTGGACATCACCCGGGCGGAGTCCGTGGCCGGGTACCTGGACCGGCACCAGCCTGCGGTGGTGATCAACGCGGCCGCGTACACCGACGTCGACGGCGCGGAGAACGACGAGTCCGGGGCGCACCTGGTCAACGTGGAGGGGTCGAGGATCCTCGCCGAGGCCTGCCGAGAGCGCGGTCTGCGGCTGGTGCACGTCAGCACCGACTACGTCTTCTCCGGCGAGGTGCCGCGCGGCAGCGGCGGGGCGGGACGGCCCGATCCCGCGACCGCGCCGGCGCTCGAGCCGACCGACGTCACCGACCCGGCCACCGTGTACGGCCGCACCAAGCTCGCCGGCGAGCACGCCGTCCTGGCCGCCCACCCCGAGGCGACGATCCTGCGGACGTCCTGGCTGTACACCGGGCCGGAGCGGGAGCGGTCGGCGATCCCCGGAGGCGACTTCGTGGCGACCATGGCCCGGCTCGAGCGGGAGCGGGACCAGGTGAGCGTGGTCGACGACCAGTGGGGCTCACCCACGCACGCGCCGACGCTGGCGGCGGCGATCCTCGAGATGCTCGCCCGCGAGGCCACGACACGAGAGGCCGCCACGCACCACGCCGCCGGCGAGACCGCGACACACGAGGCCGCCACTCCTACCATCGACACCGCTGCCGTCGACACCCGCGGCCTCGTCCTGCACGCCGCCGGCGCGGGCCGCGCCACCTGGTACGAGGTCGCGCGCCGCACGTTCGCCTACCTCGGCGCCGACCCCGCCCGCGTCCGCCCCTGCACCACCGCCGACTTCCCCCGGCCCGCCCCGCGACCCGCGTTCTCGGTGCTGTCCGGGCGGGCCTGGGCGGCCGCCGGCCTGACGCCGCTGCCCGACTGGGACGACAGCCTGCGCGCCGCACTCGGAGCCGGGCCCGGGGCCGGGGGAGGGGACACCTCGTCGTCGTCACCCACACCGCGGTGACCCCGCGCCTCCACCGCCGATCCCGCCGCCGCGCCCTCCGCCGGGTCGCGGTCGGCGTCGGCGCGGCCGTGGTCGTCGCCGCGCTCGCCCTCACCGCCTGGGGCGCGTTCCTCCTCCAGCCCCACGGCGACGAGCCGGTGCGCGCCGACGCGGTCGTCATGCTCGCCGGCGCCGACGACGGCCGACACCTGTACGCCCGCGACCTCGTCGAGGCCGGCTACGCCGACACCCTGCTGGTGAGCAACCCTGGCGGCAACTCCGAGACCGTCGCCCGCCGGCTGTGCACGGGCATCGCCCGCCCCGCCGACGCCGAGGTGGTGTGCTTCTCGCCCGAACCGCGGACCACCTGGGGCGAGGCGCTGACGGTGGACGCGATCGCGCGGGCCCGCGGGTGGGAGCGCGTCCTCGTCGTCACCAATCGCCCTCACACACTGCGCGCCGGGACATGGATGCGCAACGCCACCGACCTGGACGTGCGGATGACGCCCATCGACCGGGTCGACCGCGCGATGCTGCCCGTGCACCTGGTGTGGGAGGTCGCCGGGTGGATCAAGGGCCGCGTCAACGGCCACTGGTGACGCGGGGTCAGGCGGTCTGGGCCCGCATCGCCGACGGTGCCGCGATCGGGGCGCGGGTGGTGAGCCGCGGCGACGTCAGCCCCTCGTGCGCGCGGGCGATCCGACCGAATACGGCGCTGCGGTCCATCGGCCGGTGCGGCAGATCCAACGCCCGACGTACGTCCGACGGCACGAGGCTCGCGGCCGCGTCGACCACCGTCGTGCACGACCGGTGCGCGGTCACCGAGTTCTCCGACACGCCCCGGCACGCCCGGGCGGTCTCCCGCAGCCGACGGGCGGCGCGACGCCCGGCGACAGTGGCGCGAGCGCGGCCACGGGCGCCCCGCAGCAGCTGCTCGAGCTCGCGCACGGTGGTGGGGAAGGCCCGCGCGCCCTGCAGCCGGGCCAGGCCCGCCCACTGGCACACGTACCGGTCCGACTCGGCCGGGGTGAGCGGCCGACCCGAGAACCGCTGGAACGCCGCGAGCAGTGCCCACGCCAGGGCGGCCTGCGCCCACTCCACCAACGCCGGGTCGGAACCGTAGTAGTAGTCCCCGTGCTCCGTGGTGCCGTTGAACGAGCTGCGGTCGCGGTGCGCGTGCTCGATCGTCACCATCGCGTCGTCGACGGTGCCGAACGTCGAGATCTCCACCAGGTCGTGCAGGTAGTCGTCCATCGTCCACGGGTTCTCGTCCGCACCGCACGCCACCATGACCGAGGCGTACGCGGGATCGGCGGACAGCATGAGCAGGCCGGTCGTGATGCCGATCGGCGTGGACGCGTCGCCGTGGACCCGCCAGATGGGGTCGCTCGACTGGAACCAGCGGGGGCCGGGGATGTCGAGGATCGAGCACACCGGCGAGTCCGCCGTACCGCGTGGAACTAGTGGTGACATGCACACACCCCGGGGTAGTGACGCCGCCTGTGGGGGCGGCCGGATAGGACCTGTCGCAGACTCTATCGCCCGGCTGCGCGGCAGAGAAGAAAAGACGGAGGGACCGCTGAGGAATCCCATGAACGACCGACACATCGCTTACAT
>NZ_BCSL01000020.1:0-67655 GCF_001570845.1 Dietzia papillomatosis NBRC 105045
CCGTCAGGCGGAGGGCGGGAACCCGGGCAACGCCTCGAAGGGGGCGCCCGGGACCAACGTCCTCCACCGCGCGAGCTGCACCGCCGCCGCGCTGAGGGCGTCCACGCAGAACCGGCGCATCTCCGGCGAGTCCGAACGGCCGAGCTCCACCCGCCACGCGTCACAGCAGTCCGACTCCAGTCGGATGGCCAGGAGGACCGGGGAGGACGGGGTCTCCGGTCCCACGAGGTACCCCACCGGCGCCGGCGGGGCTCCCGGCCACAGTCGTTCCGCTTCGTCGCGGCGGGCACGGTGGGCGGCCAGTTCGCGCCGGACGGCCGCGCGGATACTCGCGTCGGCGCGGGAGAGGACGAGTCCGTACCCGTAGACCGCGGCGTCCTCCGCCGCCAGTCCCACGGCCCGGCTCATGCGAGCACCACCTCGGCGGCGGCCGTGCACGCCGCGGAGACGGCACCGGCGATCTCGGCGCGGGCCCCGTCGATCTCCGCCGCGACGTCCGCGGCCAGCGCCGCGTCCGCACGCAACCTGGCCCGAACCTCGTCGACGGGCGGGCACACCGGAGGCGGGGCCGGTGTCGCCGGCTGCTCCTCGCCCTCGCCCTCGTCCGCGGTGTCCGCCAGTCCCGCGAGCGCGTCGGCGTGCATCCGACGGGCGTCGGCGATCCGGCGCAACGCGCCGACGCGGTCCCCGTGGGTGGCGTCCGCAGCCGCCAACTCGCGGGCGTCGCGGGTGGCAGCGTCGATCAACGGGATCAGCGGGTCCGGACGGTCGACGACCGCGGGCAGCGCGCAGCCGCCGGCGACCGCGAACCCGGTGACGCAGACGGCCGCGCCCACGAATCGACGGCGGGAGAGGACCACGGGGGCGGAATGGGGCACTCCGACATCCTGCCAGGGCTCGGAGGTGGGGGCGTCGAGGCGGTACAGTGATGCGGCCCGTCCGCGTCCCGGACGGGTTCCCCGGCCCGCACTCCAGGAGCACAGTGATCGTCCCCGAGCCCGACAGGGCCCACATTCTCAGAGCGGTATCCGACCGCGGCCTCGATCTCGAGGACATCCGGGAGGACGCCCGCTCGTCCGCCTGGCGCGTGACGATCGTCGTGGACGGGGACGCCGGGGTCTCACTCGACGACCTGGCCGATCTGTCGACCGACCTCGATCCCCTCGCCGAGGGATGGGGCGGGCCCGACCGACCGGTGACCCTCGAGGTGACCAGCCGTGGGGTCGACGCACCCCTCGAGCAGCCGAGGCACTGGCGTCGGGCCCGTGGGCGCCAGGTGGATATCACCTACGTACAGGGCGCGAAGGGCCCGGCCCGCGCACGGGTCGGCGACCTGGACGAGGGCGCGGGAGTGGTCCGTCTCGTGTCCGGAGCGCGGGAGAAGAAGGTGGAGCCGGTGGCGTTGGACCAGGTGGCCCACGCCGTGATCCGGGTCGAGTTCCGGCCCGCCCCGGAGGACGAGCTGGACCTGCTGTCGGAGCCGGGGGGCCCCGGTCGTGGCGCGCGAGAAGGAGAAGACCGTTGAACATCGACATGGCAGCGCTCAACATGCTGTCCCTGGAGCGCGAGATCCCGCTGGATGATCTGGTGCAGACGCTGGAAAACGCGCTTCTCACCGCCTACAAGCGAACCGACGGAGCGCACCGCGTGGCCCGGATCGCGCTGGACCGCAAGGCCGGCACCGTCGCCGTGTTGGCAGCAGAGGTCGACGAGGACGGCAACCGCATCGGCGAGTTCGACGTCACCCCCTCCGACTTCGGGCGGGTCGCGGCCGCGACCGCGCGGCAGATCATCCTGCAGCGCCTGCGTGAAGCGGAGACCGATCGCATCTACGGTGATCTCGTCACGCGCGAGGGTGAGGTCGTCAGCGGCGTCATCCAGTCCGATTCGCGGGCCAACGCCCGGGGCATCGTGGTGGTCCACATCGGTCCGGAGAACGGCGGCACCGAGGGCACGATCGCCCCGGCCGAGCAGGTGCCCGGCGAGAGCTACCGGCACGGCGACCGCATCAAGTGTCACGTGGTGGGTGTCCACAAGGGTCCGCACGGGGCCTCCGTGTCACTGTCCCGGACACACCCGGATCTCGTCCGTGGGCTCTTCGCCCTCGAGGTTCCCGAGATCGGCGACGGTTCGGTGCGTATCGCGGCGATCGCGAGGGAGGCCGGGCACCGCACGAAGATCGCGGTCGAGTCCACCGTCTCGGGTCTCAACGCCAAGGGCGCGTGCATCGGCCCGAACGGTGCCCGGGTCCGTGCCGTGATGGCGGAGCTGAACGGCGAGAAGATCGACATCGTCGACTACGACGACGACCCGACGGTGTTCGTCGGGAACGCCTTGTCGCCGGCCAAGGTGATCTCGGTCACCGTCGCCGACGAGCAGGCGAGGGCGGCCCGGGTGGTCGTGCCCGACTACCAGCTCTCGCTCGCGATCGGCAAGGAGGGGCAGAACGCCCGCCTCGCCCACCGCCTCACCCAGTGGCGGATCGACATCCACAGCGACGCGGAGTGAGGCCCGTCGGCCGCCGGTGCCACGCGGTCGGGCGCGCCGTTCGTGTCGACACGCCATCTTCTGTAGACTGATCAGTTGTCACAGTGACTTCACGTCCACCCGTCCCCACGGGTCGGGCGGCGAGAGACCGAGGTGGCCGTATGCCGGGTCGTCAAGACCAGCGGATCGATGCCGCCGAGGACGAGGGTCCCATTCGGACCTGCGTCGGTTGCCGTCGTCGGGATAACGACTCCCGGCTGCTGCGGATCGTCCACGATCCGCAGACGGCGTCGCTCTCGCCCGATCCGCGTAGGCGGGCGGTGGGACGAGGAGCCTGGGTGCACCACGATGAGCGGTGCATCGCGACAGCACTCGACCGCAAGGCCTTCATCAGGTCGCTGCGAGTCGCCGGGAACGTGTCCCAGGACGCGGTCTCGGAGGTGCTCGAGGCCCTGCGCCCCGCGCACGACACCACCCGTCGGCCGTTCGGCCCGGCGGGGGAGCACGAGAAAAGGAACGGACCAGACACGATGAGCACACCGTGAAGCTCCAGCGATGAACGTCCATCGAATGTAGACCGAGGTCGCGCGGCCAGCCCTGCCGTGAGACCTCGCAGTGAGGAGAGCAGTGGCAGGCAAGCCCCGGGTACACGAACTGGCCAAAGAGTTCGGTATCACCAGTAAAGAACTTCTGACGAAGCTCCGCGATCAGGGAGAATTCGTCAAGTCCGCGTCGTCGACGCTGGAGGCACCGGTCGTCCGGCGCCTGCGCGAGGCGCACGCACCGGCCGGAGGTGGCGACAACGCCGCACCGGCGTCCAAGTCCGGCGGTGGGCCCGCGCCCAAGCCGGGCGCACCGACCAAGCCCGCCCCGGGCCCGCGTCCGGGTGCGACCCCGCGGTCCGCGGCGCCCGACGCGGCGCCGAAGCCGTCGGCCGCGCCCACCCCGGGTGCCAAGCCCGCGGCGCCGGCCCCCAAGCCCGCCGCGGGACCGACGCCGGGCGCCAGGCCCGCCGCGGGACCCACGCCGGGTGCCAAGCCCGCCGCACCGGGTCCGAAGCCCGGCTCGCAGCGTCCCGCCCAGGGTGCGACCCCGGGCGCAGCGGCGGCGGCGTCCCGCCCGGCTCCCGGCCCCCGTCCGGCCGGCCCGAAGCCCGGGCCCAAGACGCCGCGCGTGGGTAACAACCCGTACTCTAGCGGCACCACGCCCGCCCCGCGCCCGCAGGGCGGCCCCCGCCCGGGTCCCGGGCAGGCCGGTCCGCGTCCGGGTGGCGCACGTCCGGCACCGGGCCAGGGTGGTCCCCGTCCCCCGCAGCGCCAGGGTGCTCCGGGCCAGGGCGGCCCCCGTCCCAGCCCCGGCAACATGCCGCCTCGTCCCAACCCCGGTCAGATGCCGGGGCAGGTCGCACGGCCCGCAGCGGGCCGCGGTCGGCCCGGTGGTCCCGGCGGACGTCCCGGCGGCGGCGGCTTCCGCCCCGGCGGTGGCGGCGGCGCCCCGGCAGCGGGCGGCGGTGGCTTCCGCGGTCGGCCCGGTGGCGGCGGTCGCGGTCGCGGCGGTGCCGCGGGCGCGTTCGGACGTCCCGGCGGTGCCCCGCGCAGGGGTCGCAAGTCGAAGCGGCAGAAGCGTCAGGAATACGATTCGATGCGGGCACCGGAGGTCGGCGGCGTCCGGCTCCCCGACGGTCGTGGGCAGGTCCTGCGGCTGGCTCAGGGCGCCTCGCTGAGCGACTTCGCGGACAAGATCGACGTCAACCCGTCGCAGCTGGTCCAGGCGCTGTTCAACCTGGGCGAGATGGTCACCGCCACGCAGTCGGTCACTCCGGAGACCCTCCAGCTCCTCGGTGAGGAGATGGGGTACAAGGTCCAGATCGTCAGCCCCGAGGACGAGGACCGCGAGCTGCTCGAGTCCTTCGACCTGTCCTTCGGCGAGGACGAGGGCGGCGAAGAGGATCTCGAGCGTCGTCCCGCGGTCGTCACCGTCATGGGTCACGTCGACCACGGCAAGACCCGGCTGCTCGACAGCATCCGGTCCGCCAAGGTCGGCGAGGGTGAGGCCGGCGGCATCACCCAGCACATCGGTGCGTACCAGGTCACCGTGCCGGTCGACGACGTCGAGCGCACGATCACCTTCATCGACACCCCGGGTCACGAGGCGTTCACCGCCATGCGTGCCCGCGGCGCCAAGTCGACCGACATCGCGATCATCGTGGTGGCGGCGGACGACGGCGTGATGCCGCAGACGGTCGAGGCGATCAACCACGCGCAGGCGGCCGACGTGCCGATCGTCGTGGCGGTCAACAAGATCGACAAGGAGGGCGCGCAGCCCGACAAGATCCGTGGCCAGATGACGGAGTACGGCCTCGTGCCGGAGGAGTACGGCGGCGACACCATGTTCGTCGACATCTCCGCCAAGCAGAACCTGAACATCGATTCGCTGCTCGAGGCCGTCGTCCTCACCGCGGATGCGGCTCTGGACCTGCGGGCCAACCCGGACATGGACGCCCAGGGCGTCGCGATCGAGGCGCACCTCGACCGCGGTCGTGGCCCCGTGGCCACCGTGCTCATCCAGCGCGGCACGCTGCGGGTCGGCGACTCGATCGTCGCCGGCGACGCATACGGTCGTGTGCGCCGCATGGTCGACGAGCACGGCCAGGACGTCGAGGAGGCGACCCCGTCGCGTCCGGTCCAGGTCATCGGTCTGACCAGCGTGTGTGGCGCCGGCGACACCCTGATGGTGGTCGACGAGGACCGCACGGCCAGGCAGATCGCCGATCGACGCAATGCGCGTAAGCGCAACGCGATGGCCGCGCGCAGCCGTCGCCGGATCAGCCTCGAGGACCTGGATTCGCACCTCAAGGAGACGAGCCAGCTCAACCTCATCATCAAGGGCGACAACTCCGGTACGGTCGAGGCCCTCGAAGAGGCCCTCATGGGTATCGAGATCGACGACGAGGTGCAGCTGCGCGTCATCGACCGCGGTGTCGGCGCCGTCACCGAGACGAACGTCAACCTGGCGGCGGCGTCCGACGCGGTGATCATCGGGTTCAACGTCCGCGCGGAGGGTAAGGCCACCGAGATGGCCAACCGCGAGGGCGTCGACATCCGGTACTACTCGATCATCTACCAGGCGATCGACGAGATCGAGAGCGCGCTCAAGGGCATGCTCAAGCCGATCTACGAGGAGAAGCAGCTCGGTCAGGCGGAGATCCGCCAGATCTTCCGCTCCTCCAAGGTGGGCAACATCGCCGGTTGTATGGTGCTCGACGGCATCATGCGGCGTAACGCCAAGGCGCGGCTCATCCGCGACGGCAACGTGGTCGTGGAGGAGATGACCGTCTCCTCGCTGCGCCGCGAGAAGGACGACGTGACCGAGGTCCGCGAGGGCTTCGAGTGCGGTCTGACGGTGACGTACTCCGACATCAAGATCGGCGACGTGATCGAGACGTACGAGCTCGTCGAGAAGCCGCGCGACTGACGTCGCAGAGCACACCGTGGGGGCGGGTTCCGTATCGTACGGACCTGCCCCCGCGGTGCGCTCGTCAACACGTGACCGCCCAGCGGTCGCACCATGTCAAGGAGGATCGCCATGACCGGCAAGGGACGCGCGGGACGGCTCGGCAAGCGGATCGGCGAGATCGTCGCGACGGCCATCGAGCACGAGATCAAGGATCCGCGTCTCGAGTACGTCACCATCACCGACTCGCGCATCACCGCGGACCTGCGGGTCGCCACCCTGTACTACACGGTTCGGGGCGAGACCCTCGACGAGGAGCCGGACCTCGAGGCCGCGGAGGCGGCGTTGACCGCCGCGCGGGGGCGTCTGCGCACGATGGTCGGCAGGCAGACCGGGGTCAAGTTCACCCCGGAGCTCACGTTCGTGCTCGACTCCGTGCCCGACGCCGCGCGGCACATGGAGGAACTCCTCGCCAGGGCGCGGGCCAGCGACGAGCAGGTCCGTCGTGCGGCCGAGAACGCGCGTCCGGCCGGTGACGAGGACCCCTATCGGAAGCCGGAGGAGGACCGACCGGAGGACGACGACCGGTGACCACGGCGGTGGACGCCGCGGGGGCGGCGGACGTGTTGGGGCGGCACCGCGAGGTGACCGTGCTCTGTCACGTCCGCCCGGACGCCGACGCCCTGGGCAGCTCCTGCGGTCTGGCCCGGGCGCTGCGCGCGGTCGGCGTGACCGTCCACCATTCGTTCGACCCCGGCGTGGTCCCGGACGCGCTGCGCGCCATCCCGGGCACCGACCGGGTGATCCCGCTGTCCCGGGTGCCCGCCCACGGCGGCCTCGTGGTGACCCTGGACTGTGCGAGCCCCGACCGGGCCGGGGCCTGGGAACGGCTGGCGGAGAGCGCCTCCGAGGTGCTGGTGGTCGACCACCACGGATCGAACCCGGGTTTCGGATCGCACATGTATCTCGACCCGACCGCCGCGTCGACCGCCTCGCTCGTGTTGGAGGTGCTCGACGCCGGCGGCTACGTCGTCGACGCCGACATCGCCACCAGTCTCTACGCCGGTCTCGTCACCGACACCGGGTCCTTCCGGTGGGGCGGGTCGGACGCGCACGAGACCGCCCGCCGCCTGCTCGAGGCCGGGGCGGAGTCGGAGGAGCTCGCGTACGACCTGCTCGACGCCCGTTCCTTCACGTGGCTGCGGGTCCTGGGTGAGCTGCTCGCCACCGTCCGTCTGGACGTCGACGCCGTGGGGGGACGGGGCGCGGTCTGGCTCGCGGTCCCGTACGAGGTGATCGCCGGGGCGGACGACGACGACGTCGAGTCGCTCGTGTCCCATCTGCGGGGCGTCCGCGAGGCACGGGTGGCGGTCCTGCTCAAGGAGTACCGGCCGGGGGAGTGGGCCGTCTCGCTGCGCTCCCGGGGTGACGCGGACCGCGAGGCGATCGACGTCTCGGTCGTGGCCGGGGCTCTGGGCGGCGGCGGACACCCGTCTGCGGCCGGCTGCACCGTCCGCGGTGACCTCGACGCCGTGAGTGCGAGGCTCCGTGAACTCCTCGGCTGACCCCGCGCCCACCGCGCCGCGGTCGGCGCCGCGGCCGGAGCCGGCACCGGTGCCGGCTCCGGAGGTCGGGGTCGGGGCGATCGGCCGACGCCTGTGGTCCATCGCGCTGCCCGTTCTGCCGGTGCTGTCGGCCGAGCCCGTCTACCTGTTGGTCGACGGCATCATCGTGGGCCGACAGGGCGCGGACGCGCTCGCGGCCCTCGGCGTCGGCGCGCTCGTGCTGCTCGTGCTGGGCACCCAGATGAACTTCCTGTCCTACGGGACCACCGCCCGGTCCGCGCGGCTACACGGCGCCGGTCGGCGCGCTGATGCGGTCGCCGAGGGCGTGCAGGCGACGTGGATCGCCCTCGGCGTCGGAGCGCTCGTGGTCGCCGCGGTATCGGCGCTGATGGGCCCGCTCACCCGCGCCCTCGCCGCCGACGCCGAGGTGGCCGCGGGCGCCGCCGAGTGGCTGCGGGTGGCCGTGTGGGGTATCCCTTGCATCCTCGTCGCCTCGGCCGGCCACGGATGGATGCGCGGCGTCCAGCGCCTGCGCACCCCGCTCGTGCTGGTGGCCGTCGGGATCGGCGTGTCGACCGTCGGCTGCGTGGTGCTGGTCCCCGGACTGGGACCCGCGCCGGAGATGGGTCTGGTCGGCAGCGCCTGGTCCAACCTCGCCGGTCAGCTGCTCATGGCGGGCGGCTTCCTCACCGCGTTGGTCCTCGAGCACACGGGTTCGCTGCGTCCCCGCCGGGCCGTCATCGTCAGCCAGCTGCGGATGGGCGTCGATCTCGTCATCCGTACCGCGTCGTTCCAGATCACCTTCGCCGTGGCCACCACGGCCGCCGCCGCGGCGGGCGTCAACTCGCTCGCCGCCCACCATCTCGCGCAGCAGTTGTGGTCGCTGTACTCGCTCGTCCTGGACTCCGTGGCCATCGCCGCGCAATCGCTCGTGGGCGCCGCCCTGGGCGCCGGTCTGGCCGCGCACGGTCGGGCGCTGGCCCGGGCCGTCGTCGTGTGGTCACTCGGTCTGGGGGTCGCGCTCGCGCTGGTGACCGTGCTCTTCCGTGAGCCGCTGGCGACCCTGCTGGCCGGCGACGCCGGGGTGGCGGACCGGCTGGTGGTGGCGCTGATCGGCATGGCGGTCGTCGTCCTGCCGGCGGCGGTCGTGTTCGGTCTCGACGGGGTCCTGCTCGGCGCCGGGGACGCGGCGTACCTGCGCACGAGCACGGTGATCGCCGCGTTGTGCGGGTTCCTGCCCGTTCTCCTGGCGACCCGGCACTTCGGGTGGGGCCTGACGGGGATCTGGTGGGGGATGGGTGTCTTCGTGGGGATGCGCCTCGTCGCCGTGGGGATGCGGGTGCGCGGTGACCGGTGGGTGGTCCTCGGCGCGCGCACCCCGGAGGCCGCCGGAGCCGACGCGGAGGCCGCCGGATGACCGCGGGTACCGGCGCGGAGGCGGGTCCGTCGCTACGGGCGGTGTCCGACCTGCACGTGGGCCACCGCGGGAACGCCGACGTGGTGGACGACCTCCAGCCCGGCCACCCGGGCGACTGGCTGATCGTGGCCGGAGACGTCGCGGAGAAGACCCGCCACGTGGTGGACGCCCTGGAGCGTCTGGCGGCCCGGTTCGAGCGCGTGATCTGGGTGCCCGGCAACCACGAGCTGTGGATCGGGCGCGATGACGAGGGGATGTCCTCCACCACGAAGTACGACCGGCTGGTGGAGGCGTGCCGGGCGATCGGCGTGGACACCCCCGAGGACCCCTACCCCCTGTGGACCGGCCCCGGCGGGCCGGCGTGGGTGGTGCCGATGTTCCTGTTCTACGACTACAGCTGGACCCCCGTGGCGGGGCAGGCCCGCGCGGAGGCCCTGGCCGGGGCGCGCGAACGCCGGGTGGTGGCGTCCGACGAGTTCCTCATCGACCCGGGCCCGTTCGGCGACGCCGTGGCGTGGTGCCGGGAGCGTCTCGTGGCCACCACGACCCGGCTGGCGCGCCTCGACCCCGCCCATCCGACCGTGCTGATCAACCACTGGCCGCTGTTGCGCGAGCCCACGCGCGTACTACGCCACCCCGACTTCGCGCTGTGGTGCGGGACCGAGCAGACGGCCGACTGGCACCGCCGCTACCGGGCGACCGCGTGTGTCTACGGGCACCTGCACATCCCGCGCACGACCGTGCACGACGGCGTGCGCTTCGAGGAGGTCTCGCTGGGCTACCCGCGGGAGTGGGGGGCCCGTGGGCGTCCGGAGCCGCTGACACGCCAGATCCTGCCCGCCCCGGACGCGCCGCAGGTGCGGTGGGTGCGCGGCGGCGACGGCATGCCGCGGCTCGCCCGGCCCGGGGAGAGCGCTCCGGAGCTCGAGGAGGAGCGGTGACGGCCGATTCGTTCCCCGGTGACCTGTTCCCCGACGACGTGGCAGTGGTGACCGACACGGAGCTCGGCATGGACGACGCCGCCCTGCTGGCGTCGTTGTACCCGGTGGAGGTCGAGCAGATCGGTGCGGCGGTGGAGCGGCGGCGGGTCGACTTCGCCGGGGCGCGGGCCTGTGCGCGGGCGGCCATGACGCGGCTCGGGGTGCCGCCCGGTCCGGTGCTTCGGGGCGCGCGGGGCGTGCCGGTGTGGCCCCCGGGGCTCGTGGGCACGCTGACGCACACCGACGGTCTGCGCGCGGCCGCGCTGGCCCGGGCCGGTCGGGTGCGATCGGTGGGATTGGACGTCGAACGGCACGAACCGCTCGCCGACGGGGTGCTCGAGGCGGTGTCGCTGCCGGAGGAGGCGGCGTGGGTGCGTGCCGCGCGCACGGAGATGCCGTCGGTGGCGTGGGACGCGCTGCTGTTCACCGCGAAGGAGGCCACGTACAAGGCGTGGTTCCCGCTCACCCACCGGTGGCTGGGGTTCGCCGACGCGCACATCACCCTGGTACCCGACGGGGACGACGACGAGGTGGTCCGGGGCACGCTCGTCTCGCGGATCCTCGTCGACGCGCAGACGGTGGACGGCGGCCCGGACGCGACCGAGTTCCACGGCCGCTGGGCCGTCCGGGGCGGCCACGTGGCCTCGGCGATCGTGCTGCGGCCCGCGGGTGTCGATAGCGTGGGGCCGTGACGCCGCGCAGACCCGACCCCCGTCCCGCCCCCGAACCCGGCCTGGTGGTCGTGGACAAGCCCGGGGGGATGAGCAGCCACGACGTGGTGGCGCGACTGCGCAGGTTCTTCGGCACCCGCAAGGTCGGACACGCCGGCACCCTCGACCCCATGGCCACGGGTGTGCTCGTCGTGGGCATCGAACGCGCCACCAAGATGCTCGGCATGCTCGCGCTGGAGACCAAGTCCTACGAGGCGACCATCCGCCTCGGCGAGACCACGACCACCGACGACGCCCAGGGGGAGACCACCGCGACCGTGGACGCCTCCGCGGTGACCGACACCGCGATCGACGCGGCCGTGGCCGACCTGACGGGGGAGATCGACCAGGTGCCGTCGGCGGTCAGCGCGATCAAGGTCGACGGGAGGCGGGCCTACGACAGGGTGCGGGCGGGGGAGGAGGTCGAGCTCCGGTCCCGGCGGGTCACCGTCTCCCGGTTCGACGTGCTCGAGCGGGTCCGCGCCGGGGCGGTGATCGACCTCGTCGTCGTCGTCGACTGCTCCACGGGGACCTACATCCGCGCGCTCGCCCGTGACCTCGGCGCCGCGCTCGGCGTCGGGGGCCACCTCACGGCGCTGCGCCGGACCCGGGTCGGACCGTTCGGCCTCGATGTCGCCCGCACGCTCGACGAGCTGGAGGCCGCGCCGACCCTGTCCCTCGACCTCGACGCGGCCGCCCTGGCCGCGTTCCCCCGCCGCGACATCGACGCGGACGCCGCCGAGGGGCTCCGCCACGGACGGTGGCTCGAGGCCCGGGGTGACACCGGCGTCGTCGCCGCCGTGGGCCCGGACGGTCGTGTCGCGGCGCTGGTCTCGGAGTCCGGACGCCGCGCCGCTCCGGTCGTGGTCATGCGCCCGGCGGGGCTGTGAACCCCGCGCGTAAGGTGGTCGCCGTGCAGCTGTGGCGGACGTTCGACGAGATCGTGATCCCCGACGGCGGGACCTCCGTCGCCCTCGGGGTGTTCGACGGACTCCACCGGGGGCACCGCGCCCTCGTGGACCGCGCGGTCGGAGCGGGTCGCGAACTCGGTGCCAGCCCGGTGCTGGTGACCTTCGACCCCCATCCCGTCGAGGTCGTCCGGCCGGGCACGCACCCGTCCGTCCTCACCCCCCTCGCCCGGCGCGCCGAGCTCGCGGGGGGATTCGGCGTGGACGCCGTCTTCGCGCTGCCCTTCGACCGCGAGATGGCCTCGTGGGAGCCCGACGAGTTCGTGGACCGCGTCCTCGTCTCCGGGCTCCACGCCCGCGCCGTCACCGTCGGTCGCAACTTCACGTTCGGTCGCAGTGCCGCCGGCACCCCCGAGACGATGCGTGCCCTGTGCGCGGAGCGGGGGATCGCGTGCGAGGTGGTCGACCTGCTGGAGTCCGGCGGCGAGACCGTCTCCTCGAGTCGGATCCGGCGCCTGCTGTCGGAGTCCGACGTCGCCGCCGCCGCGGAGATCCTCGGCCGCCCCCACCGCGTCTCGGGCGTCGTCGTGCACGGCGCCGGGCGAGGGGGTCGGGACCTGGGCTACCCGACCGCCAATCTCGACCTGCCCGAGCACACCGCGGTCCCCGCCGACGGCGTGTACGCGGGCTGGTTCACCGTCCTCGACGACGGCCCGGTGGACGGGTCGATCGTCCCGGGGCGCCCGTACGCGTCCGCGATCTCCGTCGGCACCAACCCGACGTTCGGGGACGCCGCGCGCAGTGTCGAGGCGTTCGTGCTGGACGAGTCCGCCGACCTGTACGGCCGGACGGCGGCCGTCGACTTCGTCGACCACGTGCGCGACATGGAGAAGTTCTCCTCCGTGGACGAGTTGCTCGTGGCGATGGACCGCGACGTCCGACGCACCCGCACCGTGCTCGGGGCCTGACCGCGCCCGAATTGGGACCGCCGCCCCCGGCTGGTAACGTAGCCGGTCGGCCCTGCTGCGGTCCGCGGCGGCGGTGGCCTCACATTTTCGCGGACTGGAACAACCAGGAGTCATCATGGCGCTGAGCACCGAAGAGAAGAAGGCCGTTCTGGCCGAGTACGGGGTCCACGAGACCGACACCGGGTCCCCCGAGGCCCAGGTCGCGCTGCTCACCCGTCGCATCCAGCAGCTTACCGAGCACCTCAAGACCCACCAGCACGACCACCACTCGCGTCGTGGCCTGCTGCTGCTGGTCGGCCGTCGTCGTCGGCTGCTCAAGTACATCGCCAAGGTCGACATCGCGCGCTACCGCTCGCTGATCGAGCGCCTCGGCCTGCGCCGCTGACACCGGCCCGCCCGGACCCGTCGACGATCCCCGCCCTCAACGTGAGGGCGGGGATCGTCCGCATCCGGGCGGCGCGGCTTCCCTCGCGTCGGGGGGCGGTGCCCGCGCGCCCCGGTGACCCGGGCGTTTATCCCTGATAGCCTCAGGTGCAGCCGGTGCGCACGTGCCGGGGTGGTCGACAGGTCCGATTGGCGGTCCTCGGTAGTGGCCGCCGGAACCCGACGCACGCGGGGTCGTTGAGAGCCGCGTGAGTGCCGTTCCGGCCGCTTCGATCGAAGGCCGAGGTCGTACCGGGACCCCCTTGACACGTGACCGGCGGCCCCGGCGGACCCGGATCCGCCGCGAGGCCCCATCGCCCCCGATACGACAGGAAACACATGTCACAGATCACGGCCGTCGAGATCGAAGACGGCGTCTTCGAATCCGTCGCGACCATCGACAACGGCGACTTCGGCCGCCGCGAGGTCCGTTTCGAGACCGGCCGGCTGGCCAAGCAGGCCGCCGGCTCGGTCGTCGCCTACCTCGACGACGACACGATGCTGCTGTCCGCAACCACCGCGGGCAAGCACCCCAAGGACCACTTCGACTTCTTCCCCCTGACGGTGGATGTCGAGGAGCGGATGTACGCCGCCGGCCGCATCCCCGGCTCGTTCTTCCGTCGTGAGGGTCGCCCCAGCACGGACGCGATCCTCACGTGCCGTCTCATCGACCGGCCGCTGCGCCCGACCTTCGCGGACGGTGTCCGCAACGAGGTCCAGGTCGTCGTGACCGTCATGAGCCTCGATCCCAAGGACCTCTACGACGTGGTGGCCATCAACGCCGCCTCCGCGTCCACCCAGCTGTCCGGGCTGCCCTTCTCGGGTCCCGTCGGCGGCGTGCGCGTCGCGCTCATCCCCACGGCCGCCGACCCGGCCGGCCAGTGGGTCGCGTTCCCGACCTCCGAGCAGCTCGAGGGGGCCGTGTTCGACATGGTCGTCGCCGGCCGCGTCGTCGGCTCGGGTGACGACGCGGACGTCGCGATCATGATGGTCGAGGCCGAGGCCACCGACAACGTCATCGAGAAGATCGCCGGCGGCGCACAGGCGCCCACCGAGGAGGTCGTCGCCCAGGGGCTCGAGGCCGCCAAGCCGTTCATCGCGGAGCTGTGCGCCGCCCAGCAGGCACTGGCCACCGCCGCGCCCGGGACGCCGCGCGAGTTCCCGCTGTTCCCGCCGTACGCGGACGACGCGTACGCCGCCGTCGCCGAGGTCGCGGAGACCAAGCTCGCCGACATCATGCGCATCGCGGACAAGCAGGACCGCGAGGTCGCGACCGACGAGCTCAAGGCGTCCGTGCTCGACGAGCTCGCCGACCGCTTCGCCGACCGCCTCGGCGAGATCGGTGCCGCGTTCAAGTCGCTGACCAAGAAGATCGTCCGCCAGCGGATCCTCACCGACCACTTCCGGATCGACGGCCGCGGCGTGCGCGACATCCGCGCGCTGTCCGCCGAGGTCGAGGTCATCCCGCGCGCCCACGGATCCGCGCTGTTCGAGCGCGGCGAGACCCAGATCATGGGCGTCACGACGCTCGACATGGTCAAGATGGCCCAGCAGATCGATTCGCTCGGGCCCGAGACCAGCAAGCGCTACATGCACCACTACAACTTCCCGCCGTACTCCACCGGTGAGACCGGCCGCGTGGGCTCGCCCAAGCGTCGCGAGATCGGCCACGGCGCGCTCGCCGAGCGTGCCCTCATGCCGGTGCTGCCCAGCGTCGAGGAGTTCCCCTACGCCATCCGCCAGGTCTCCGAGGCGCTCGGGTCCAACGGTTCCACCTCCATGGGCTCGGTGTGTGCGTCGACGCTGTCGCTGCTCAACGCCGGCGTGCCGCTCAAGGCGCCCGTCGCCGGCATCGCGATGGGCCTCGTCTCCGACGAGGTCGACGGCGAGACCCGCTACGTGGCCCTCACCGACATCCTCGGTGCCGAGGACGCGTTCGGCGACATGGACTTCAAGGTCGCCGGCACCGGGATGTTCGTCACCGCGCTGCAGCTGGACACGAAGCTCGACGGCATCCCGTCAGAGGTCCTGGCCGGTGCGCTCACGCAGGCCCGTGAGGCCCGCCTGACCATCCTGGACGTGATGGCCGAGGCGATCGACGAGCCGGACGAGCTGAGCCCGCTCGCGCCGCGCATCATCGCGATCAAGGTCCCCGTCGACAAGATCGGCGAGGTCATCGGGCCCAAGGGCAAGATGATCAACTCGATCACCGAGGAGACCGGCGCGTCCGTCTCGATCGAGGACGACGGCACCGTGTACATCGGCGCCACCGACGGCGAGTCGGCGCAGGCCGCGATCGACAAGATCAACGCCATCGCCAACCCGCAGCTGCCCAAGGTCGGCGAGCGGTTCCTCGGCACCGTGGTCAAGACCGCGCCCTTCGGCGCGTTCCTGTCGCTGCTGCCGGGCCGTGACGGCCTGGTCCACATCTCGAAGCTCGGCGGCGGCAAGCGCGTCGGCAAGGTCGAGGACGTGGTGAACGTCGGCGACAAGATGCAGGTCGAGATCGCCGACATCGACAACCGCGGCAAGATCAGCCTCGTGCCCGTGGGCGAGGACTCCGACAACGGCTCCGACGCGGACGCCGGCGGCGACGACTGATCCCGTGCCCGGCGCCCCCGGAGGGGCCCGGGCACATCCGAGGCACGCACCCCGCGCGGGGTGCGTGCCTCGTTCGTTCGAGCCGCGAGAAGCAGACCGACGATGGAGGGCCGTGAACCCAGAGATCCGCGTGGACCGGACGATCCCCGGCGTCAGAGTGGTGACCGAGGAACTCCCGTGGTGCCACACCGCCGCGGTCGGCATCTGGATAGGCGCCGGGTCGGCGGACGAGGGCCCCGACGAGCACGGCGCGGCCCACTTCCTCGAGCACGTCCTGTTCAAACGCACGACCACCGCGTCCGGGCGCGAGCTGTCCGAGCGGATCGACCTGCTCGGGGGCGACCTCAACGCCTACACCGGGCGCGAGCACACGTGCTACCACGTCCAGGTCCCCGCCGAGGGGCTGGACACCGCCGTCGACGTCCTGGTGGACGTGGTGGCCAACGGGTCCTGCGACCCGGAGGACGTCGAGGTGGAGCGCGACGTGGTGCTCGACGAACTGGCGGGTCGGGCGGACGATCCGGAGGACCTCGCGTGCGAGCTGGTGGCCACCGCGGCCCTGGGACGCGATCCGCTCGCCCGCCCGGTGATCGGCACGGAGGAGTCGGTCGAGGCGCTCGACACCGACACCCTCAGAGCGTTCCACCAGCGCATCCTCGGCTCCGGAGACGTCGTGGTGGCGGCCGCGGGACGCATCGACCACCACGCGCTCGTCGCCCGGATCGCCTGCGGACCGCTGCCCGTGGCGGTGGCGCGGAGTCTCCCCGGCGCGGATGCTCCCGCCCGGCCGGGCGGGAGCCCGCGGTCCATCGTCACGGCTCGCGGGCGGCTCGCCGTCGACCGCGCTGACCCCGGCTGGGCGACCGCTCCGGTGTTGGTCGGCGAGGACGAGGACTCCGAGCAGGCACTGCTCGCGCTGGCCCGCCGCACCCCCGCGCGGGGTCACGGCGACCGAGCGGCCGCCCAGATCGGCACCGCGGTCCTGGGCGGCGGGCTGAGCTCGCGCCTGTTCCAACGGATCCGGGAGGAGCTCGGTCTGGCCTATACGGTCTACGCCGGCATGGACCAGTTCCACCCGACCGGGCTGCTCACCGTGGTCGCCGGCTGCCCCGTCGACCGCGTCGGATCGCTGCTCGGGGAACTCGGCGACGTCGTCGACGGGATGCGCACGGCGCCGCCCTCGTCCGACGAGGTGGACCGTGCGATCGGGCACCTCACGGGCTCCATCAGGCTCGGCCTGGACGACCCCCTGTCCCGGATGACGCGGATCGGACGACACCTGCTCGACCGCGACCGGGTCGTGACGGTCGAGGACTCCGTGGCCCGGCTGCGGCGGGTCACCGCCGGTGAGGTCGCCGACTACTGGGGCGCCGAGTCCGCACCCTGGTGCCTGGCCGCCGTCGGACCCGGCATGCCGGACGACGGCGCGGCGGGATTGCTCGCGCGCGTCGGCGGATAGTCTGGGGAGGACGACGATGACCACGGAGGAGACGATGACGGTGACGAAGGTCGGGGTGCTCGGGGCACGCGGCAAGGTGGGTTCGGCGATCTGCGAGGCCGTTCGCGCGGCCGGGGACCTGGAGCTCGTCGCCGAGGTCGACCAGGGCGACCCGCTCAGCGCGCTCGTCGACGCGGGGGCCGAGGTCGTGGTCGATTTCACCCATCCCGATGTGGTCATGGGCAACCTGGAGTTCTGCGTCGCCAACGGCATCCACGCCGTGGTCGGCACGACCGGGTTCACCGACGAGCGCCTCGAGGCCCTCCGCGGTTGGCTCGCCGACAGTCCGGACACCGGGGTGTTGGTCGCACCCAACTTCGCGATCGGCGCGATCCTCATGATGAGGTTCGCCGTGCAGGCGGCGAAGTACTTCCCGTCCGCCGAGATCATCGAGCTCCATCACCCGAACAAGGCGGACGCGCCGTCCGGCACCGCGTACCGCACGGCCGCCATGATGGGCGCCGCGCGGGCCGAGGCGCGGCTCGGTCCGTCGCCGGACGCGACCTCCACCGCGCTCGACGGTGCCAGGGGAGCCGACGTCGACGGCGTCCGCGTCCACTCCGTCCGGCTGACCGGCCTGGTCGCGCACCAGGAGGTGCTCCTCGGGACGCAGGGGGAGACCCTGACGATCCGTCACGACTCGCTGGACCGGTCCTCGTTCGCCCCCGGCGTCCTGCTGGGTGTCCGCTCGATCGCCGGAGCCCCGGGGCTGACCGTGGGACTCGACGCCTTCATGGATCTGTAGGTCGCCCACAGTGGACAGAGTCGTCAAACCCCTGGTCATGGCCCTCACCGCGGCGGGCCTGGTGGTGGCCTTCCTCTACCTGCTCTACCTGGGGTGGTCGATGTTCCGCGCCTCGGAGCACCTGTCCGTCCGTGGTCTCGGGGTGGGGATCCTCCTGCTCGCCGTCGTCGGGGCGTGGGCCACCTGGGCGATCGTGCGCAACGGGCTGGAGCTGCAGAAGATCTCGGCCGCGGCCGCCGCCGAGGGCGTGGAGCTGGACCTCACCGGGCTAGACCGGCGCCCCTCCGGCCGTCTCGAGCGTGACGCGGCCGACGAGCTGTTCGACCGCGTCAGCGCCGAGTACCAGGCGGCGCCGGACGACTGGCGGTCCACCTACCGTCTCGCGCGCGCCTACGACCACGCCGGTGACCGCGTCCGGGCGCGGGAGATGATGCGCACGGCCATCTCGCTGCACGAGGCCGAATCGGCGCCGGGAGGGGACCCGCGATGAGCACCGTGTTGCTCGTCCACCACGCGCCGTCGCCGCGGCTGCGTCGCATCCTGGAGGCCCTCGAGACCGGGCTCGCCCATCCGGAGCTGGAGGGCATCGCGGTGGAGTCGGTACCCGCCCTGGCCACCACCGACGACCACGTCCTGCGAGCCGACGGCTACGTCCTGCTCACCCCGGCGAACTTCGGGTACATGTCCGGTGCGCTCAAGCACTTCTTCGACCGCACCTATTACACCTGCGAGGGCGCGGTCTCCGGCCGCCCCTACGCGTTGTGCGTGCACGGCGACAACGACACAGCGGGTGCGGTCACCTCCGTCGAACGCATCACGACCGGCTGGGGCCTACGTGCCGTGGGCCCGGCCGCACAGCTCACGGGCGAACCCACACGCGAGGACCTCGACGCCGTCGCCGAGGTCGCGGCCACGGTCGCCGCACACCTGCTCGGCTGAACCGCCGGGCGCACCACGTCACCACGAGGAGACCCATCATGTCCGAGCTCGTCCGGCGGCAGGTCCGCATGGTCGCGCACACCGAGTTCCTCCCACCCGACGAGGTCGGCTGGGAGACCGACGCGGAAGGGGGGTCCGCGCTCGCGGAGTTCGCCGGCCGGGCGTGCTACCAGAGCTGGGACAAGCCCAACCCGCGCACCGCGACCAACGCGGGGTACCTCCGTCACATCCTCGAGGTGGGGCACCTGTCGGTGTTCGAGCACGCCAGCGTGACCTTCTACATCACCGGTATCTCACGATCCTGTACCCACGAGCTGATCCGGCACCGACACTTCTCCTACAGCCAGCTCTCCCAGCGGTTCGTCCCGGAGCACGACTCGAAGGTCGTCCCGCCCCCGGCGATCGCCGACGACCCGGAATTGGTCGAGATCTTCCGCCGGGCCACCGACGCCTCACGCGACGCCTACGCGGAGATGCTCGCGAGGCTCGAGGAGAGGTTCGCGGACGTGCCCAACCCGATGTTGCGGCACAAGCAGGCCCGGCAGGCGGCCCGGTCGGTGTTGCCGAACGCCACCGAGACCCGCATCGTCGTGACCGGCAACTACCGCTCGTGGCGGCACTTCATCGGGATGCGCGCCACCGAGCACGCCGACACCGAGATCCGGGGCCTCGCGATCGACGTCCTGCGGCAGCTGCGCGAGGCCGCGCCGGCCGTGTTCTCGGACTTCGAGATCGCCACCCTCGAGGACGGATCGGAGATCGCGGTCAGCCCGTACGTGCTCGAGGGATGAGCACACCCGCCGGGTCGGAATCGGGATCCGGACCAGGCTGCGGGTACCCTGGGAGACCATGACACACGTGACCACCGGGGGGCCGACACCGGCCGGTAGTGGCCGGGCCCCCGCCGAGACAGGGCGCCCGGCGCCGTTCGGCACGGTCGTCACGGCGATGGTGACCCCGTTCGGGGCCGACGGCTACGTCGATCTCAAGGCCGTCGCACGTGTCGCGCGACATCTCGTGGACTCCGGATGCGACGGCCTCGTCGTGTCCGGGACCACGGGCGAGTCGCCCACCACCACCGACGCGGAGAAGATCGCGGTCCTCGAGACCGTCCTCGCCACTGTCGGGGACAGGGCGACGATCGTCGCGGGCGTCGGGACCTACGACACCGCGCACTCCGTGCACGCGGCCCGACAGGCCGCGGCCTCCGGGGCGCACGGACTGCTCGTCGTGACCCCGTACTACTCCAAGCCCACCCAGGCGGGCCTGGACGCCCATTTCCGCACCGTCGCCGACGCGACCGACCGGCCGGTGATGCTCTACGACATCCCCCCACGGTCGGTCGTCCCGATCCAGGCGGAGACGCTGATCGGTCTGTCCGCACACCCGAACATCGTGGCCGTCAAGGACGCGAAGGGTGACTTCCACGACGCGGTCACCGTCATGTCGCATTCCGACCTCATCTACTACTCGGGGGACGATCAACTCAACCTCCCGTGGCTCGCCGTCGGGGCGAGCGGCTTCGTCAGCGTGATCGGCCACGTGGCCGCGCCGCGTCTGGTCGAGCTACGCCGCGCGTTCCTGTCCGGAGACATCGAGACGGCCCGCCGGATCAACCTCGGACTCCTCCCGCTCTTCGACGCCCAGCGGGCGCTCGGGGGCGTGTCGATGTCCAAAGCAGCACTAGAACTTCTCGGGATCCCGGCCGGTGTGCCGCGACTCCCGCAGTTACCACCCACCGACGAGCAGCGAGGGGCCCTCGAGGCACTGCTGCTCAGAGCAGGAGTCACCAGATGACGGAAAGTTCCTCCACCGGCCGCGGACGCGGCCGTACCCGACGCGCCGCGGGCCGCCCCTCGGGCGAGCCGGCGCCCACCACCGCGGTGCAGTTCACCGAGCCGATCCCGGCCGCGGACACCCCTGCCGCCGAGTCGGCACCGACCCGATCCGGCAGGGACAAGGCTCAGCAGGACAAGAGCCAGCAGGACAAGGGCCAGCGCGGCGGCCAGCTGGGCAGGTCCGACCAGGGCAACGGCGGCCAGAACAAGGGCGGCCAGAACAAGGGCGAGCAGGACAAGGGCGGCCAGAGAAAGGCCGACCAGGGCAGGGCCCAGCAGGACTCGTCCAGGGGCGGCTCACGGGGTCGCGGTCGCGGTTCCGCCTCCGGCGGTCAGGAGGGTAGCGGCCAGAAGTCGGGCGGCCAGAAGCCCGCTGGTCAGAACGGCGGGAACCAGGACTCCGGCGGTCAGAACGGCGGACGCGGGCGCGGCGGCCGCAGCCGGGGTCGCGGACGCGGCGAGACCTCGACGGCCGAGTTCGGTGGCGTCAAGACCATGCAGGGCGGGGACATGACGGTCCGTCTGCCCAGCCCACCGAAGCCCCGCAAGGGTGCCCTGCGGATCGTCGCGCTCGGCGGCATCTCCGAGATCGGCCGGAACATGACGGTCTTCGAGTACGACTCGAAGTTGCTCATCGTGGACTGCGGCGTCCTGTTCCCGAGCTCGACCGAGCCCGGAGTCGACCTCATCCTCCCGGACTTCGGGCACATCGAGGACCGCCTGGACCAGGTCGAGGCGCTCGTCCTCACCCACGCCCATGAAGACCACATCGGGGCGATCCCGTTCCTGCTCAAGCTGCGCCCGGACATCCCCGTGGTGGGCTCCAAGTTCACCCTCGCGCTGGTGGCGGCCAAGTGCCAGGAGCACCGCATCAAGCCGGTGTTCCGCACGGTCGACGAGTCCAGCGTCAGTGACCTCGGCAAGTTCCAGGTCCGGTACTTCGACGTCAACCACTCGATCCCCGAGTGCCTGGGCGTGGTCATCAAGGCCGGCGACAACACGGTGATGATGTCCGGCGACATCAAGCTCGACCAGCTGCCCACCGACAAGCGCCCCACCGACCTGCCCAAGATGTCGCGGTTCGGCGACGAGGGTGTCGACCTGCTGCTCCTGGACTCAACCAACGCGACCACGCCGGGCATCAGCCCCTCCGAGTGCGGAGTCCGGCCCGCCCTGCAGCGGCTCATCGCCGACGCGCGCCAGCTCGTGGTGGTCGCCTGCTTCGCCTCCAACGTCTACCGCGTCCAGTCCGTAGTCGACGCGGCCGCCGCCACCGGCCGCAAGGTCGCGCTGACCGGTCGGTCGATGCTCCGCAACATGGAGATCGCGCTCGAGATGGGGCTCCTCACGGATCCGGACAGGGTTCTGGTGGACATGGACACCGCCGCCAAGCTGCCCTCCGAGAAGGTCCTCGTGATGACCACCGGTACGCAGGGTGAGGCCATGGCCGGACTCTCGCGGATGGCCCGCCGCGAGCACCGGCAGATCAACCTGTCAGAGGGTGACACCGTGCTGTTCTCCTCGTCGATCGTCCCGGGCAACGAGGAGTCCGTCTTCGGCGTTCAGAACGGACTGTCGCAGATGGGCGTGAACGTGGTCACCAGTCGCGAGGCGGACATCCACGTGTCCGGCCACGGGTACTCCGGCGAGCTGCTGTTCATCTACAACGCCGTTCGCCCGAAGAACGCCATGCCCGTGCACGGCGAGTGGCGGCACCTGCGGGCCAACAAGGCGCTGGCGATCGCCACCGGCGTGGCCGAGGAGAACGTCGTCCTCGCCCAGAACGGCGTGGTGGTGGACCTCGTCGACGGCAAGGCCTCCGTGGTGGGCCAGGTGCCGGTCGGCAACCTGTACGTAGACGGCCTGTCCACCGGCGACATCGGGGACACCGTGCTGGCGGATCGCACGGCCCTGAGCGAGGACGGCTTCATCGTCGCCACCGTCGTGGTGGACCCGCGCACGGGACGGCCCGTGAGCAAGCCGCAGATCATCGGCAAGGGCTTCACCGACGAGCCGGGCGCGCTGGCCCCGGTGGTCGAGCTGGTGGAGAACGCGCTGTGGGATCTCGCCGGCGAGGGCGAGACGGATCCGTACCGGATCGCCCAGGCGGTCCGTCGCGCCGTCGGCCGCTGGGTGTCGGAGAAGTGGCGCCGCAAGCCCATGATCGTGCCGACCGTCATCACGTCCGCCGTAGCCGAGGTCTGAGACCGTGGGTCCCGACCGTCCGAGCCTGGCCCAGCGGGAGCGGAGCGCTCTCGTCGAGACGATGCGCGCCGTCGGGCCGGACGCCCCCACGCTGTGCGAGGGATGGACGACAAGGGACCTGGCCGCCCACCTCGTCGTACGAGAGGGGCGGCCTGACGCCGCGGCCGGGGTCGTGGTCCCCGCGTTCGCGGATCGGCTCGAGCAGATCCGGCTCCGTGAGGCCGAGAGACCGTGGGAGGAGCTCCTGTCCGCGATCGCCGCGGGCGCGCCGTGGTACTCGCCGTTGCGCTACGCGGACCGCGTGGCCAACACGGCCGAGTACCTGGTCCACCACGAGGACGTCCGACGCGGCGGACCGGGGTGGACCAGGCGCGGGTTCGACCTCGAGGACCTCGAGCGGGTCTGGACGCTGGCCACCACCGTGGCGCGCACGTTCCTCCGCAAGGTCGACGCCCGCGTGGATCTGCGCACCCCTTCCGACATCGGCTCCGCGAAGATCGCACCGGTCTCGACGGGCGCCGCGTTGGCGCCCTTGGTGAGCGTCTCCGCCGATCCGGTCGAGCTGCTGCTGTGGGCGTTCGGTCGAGACGAGGTCGAGGTCGACATCTCCGGAGCGCAGCGGGGGATCGACGCGCTGCGGGCCGTTCCGCGAGGCCTGTAGAAGAGCCCCCCGCCCGTGTGGCTGCTGTTACCGGTGGTGCCTGAGACGATAGAGTGACGGTCATGGCATCCACCTCGAGCACGCGATCCTCCCGTGCCCCCGGCGGCCGACGTCCGGCTCCGACATCGGGAGCGAAGCGATCGACCACGTCCACCTCGTCGTCGTCACGGGGTGGCGGTTCCCGGCGTGGAGCGGTGGTCTCCACGCCCAAGAAGGGCACGCGTGGCGGCGCGCGGACGGCATCCCCGGCGCCCGAGCGGACCTCCGGTGCGTTCGGCGCCGTGGGCCGCGGCCTGCGCGGGGGATGGTCGGCGGTGGCCAAGGGAGTCGGGCACGGTGTCCGTGGCCTCGGAGGAGGGGACGACGACGACAAGGTGATCCCTCCGCACCGCCGGGACGGCCTCGGGCTCGTCCTCATCGGCATCGCTATCGTCTTCGCCGGCGCCGTGTGGTTCGGCGCGGCCGGGCCGGTCGGGGACTGGATCGACACCGGGATCCGCACGATCGTCGGCACCCCCGGCGCGTTGCTACCCCTGCTGCTGGGCGGGTGGGGCGTGCTCGTCATGGCGCGTGAGCCGCGACCGGACGTGCACTCGCGCTGGCTGGTCGGCGCCACTATCACCGCTCTGGGCGTCCTGGGCCTGTGGCACCTCGGCTCCGGCTCGCCGACCGATCCGGGCGGCGTGCGCTCCGGCGCCGGCGTCCTCGGCCGGATCGTGGGCGGCACGCTCGAGGCCGGGTTGTCGGTGTTCGTCGCCGTCCCGTTGCTCGTCCTCCTCGTGGCGTTCGGCGTCCTCGTGATCGTGGGTAGGCCGGCTCGCGAGATCCCCGGCATCGTCCGTGGCTTCTTCGGCTGGGACGGCAGTGGCGACATCGTCGACCACGACTACGACGACGCCGAGGGGGACTGGGACGACGAGGCGACCACCGCGTATCCGATCGCCGAGACCACGGGGCAGGAGGACTCCGGGCGTGCGGCCACGCGGCGCAGCTCGCGGCGGCGCGTCGCCGCCTGGTCCGACACCCCCACCACGGGCGAGACCGTCGAGATGCCGCGGGCCTCTCGCGGCGCCGCACAGGCACGGGACACCTCCGACGCGGACCTCCCCGGTGACGGCGCGACGCTCGACGACGAGACCCCGGCGCCGACCCGCACCCGGCGCGCCCCGCGCCGGACCGAGGTCCTGCCGGCCGGCGAGGACCCGGCGGCCGACCCCACGTCGGCGGCCGACCCCGCGGCCCGTGCCGCGGCGGAGGAGGCCCCCACCCGAGTGGCATCACCGCGGACCTCCGCACCCACGCCCGCGGCCCGTGCGTCCGCGCCCGCCCCGGTGACGCCCGCGGTGGACACCTCGGCCGTGCCGCAGACCAACACGCCGTCGACGCACACGGCCGCCGAGAGCGACACGGAGCGGCTCTCCTCGCAGACCCAGCTCCTCAGCGGCATCGACTACGCGCTGCCGCCGGTCAGCCTGCTCACCGCCGGCGACCCGCCCAAGGCGCGGAGCGAGTCCAACGACCAGATGATCGAGGCCATCCAGGGCGTTCTCGAGCAGTTCAAGATCGACGCCGCCGTCACCGGTTTCACCCGCGGCCCGACGGTCACCCGCTACGAGGTGGAGCTCGGACCGGGCGTCAAGGTCGAGAAGATCACCGCACTGCACCGCAACATCGCGTACGCGGTGGCGACGGACAACGTGCGACTGCTCGCGCCGATCCCCGGCAAGTCCGCCGTCGGTATCGAAGTGCCCAACCTCGACCGCGAACTCGTCCGGCTCGCCGACGTCCTCACCGACCCCAAGACCGCGAGCAAGCACAACCCCATGCTCATCGGTCTGGGCAAGGACATCGAGGGCGACTTCGTCACTGCCGACCTCGCCAAGATGCCGCACCTGCTGGTCGCCGGCTCGACCGGCTCCGGTAAGTCGAGCTTCGTCAACTCGATGCTCGTGTCGCTGCTCACGCGCGCCACCCCGGACGAGGTCCGTCTCATCCTCATCGACCCCAAGATGGTCGAGCTCACGCCGTACGAGGGCATCCCGCACCTCATCACGCCGATCATCACGCAGCCCAAGAAGGCGGCCGCGGCCCTGGCGTGGCTCGTGGAGGAAATGGAGCAGCGCTATCAGGACATGAAGTCCACGCGGGTACGGCACATCACCGACTTCAACGAGCGCGTGAAGTCCGGGGCCATCACCGCGCCGCCCGGCAGCGAGCGGGTCTACCGCCCGTACCCGTACATCGTGGCCGTCGTCGACGAGCTCGCCGACCTCATGATGACCGCACCGCGCGACATCGAGGACGCGATCGTCCGCATCACCCAGAAGGCGCGCGCCGCCGGCATCCACCTCGTGCTGGCCACGCAGCGGCCGTCGGTCGACGTGGTCACCGGCCTGATCAAGACGAACGTGCCGTCGCGGCTGGCGTTCGCCACCTCGTCACTGACGGACTCGCGCGTCATCCTCGACCAGGCGGGCGCCGAGAAGCTCATCGGTATGGGTGACGGCCTGTTCATCCCGATGGGCGCCTCCCGCCCCATCCGTATGCAGGGCGCGTTCATCACCGACGAGGAGATCCACGAGGTCGTCGACTACGCCAAGAACCAGGCCGAGCCGGAGTACGACGAGTCCATCACCGCCGCGAAGGACGACGGCAAGAAGGACATCGACTCCGACATCGGGGACGACCTCGACGACCTGCTCGCCGCGGTCGAGCTCGTGGTCTCGAGCCAGTTCGGCTCCACCTCGATGCTCCAGCGCAAGTTGCGCGTGGGGTTCGCCAAGGCGGGCCGCCTCATGGATCTCATGGAGTCCCGCGACATCGTGGGCCCCTCGGAGGGGTCCAAGGCGCGCGAGGTCCTGGTCAAGCCCGAGGAGCTGGCGTCGGTGCTGTGGATGATCAAGGGCGGGACCCCGCCCGAGGACGATCCCGGCGAGCAGCCCGCCGAACTCGACGCGCCGGCCGAGACGCCGGTCGGATAGCGGTCAGGAGAAGGCGCCGAAGACGGGCCTCCACTCCCGCACCGTGATCTCCGAGACCATCCCGCGTAGGCAGTGGGGGTCGTCGTTCACGAGGGAGCGCGCGGCCTCGTCGTCGTCGGCCTCCACGAGCAGCAACGCGCCTGAACCGTCGACGAACGGTCCCACGGACCGGATGGCGCCGGCGGTGACCTGCGCGTCCAGCCACTCACGGTGGGCGGGTTTGTTGGCCTCGCGCTCCTCGCTCTGGGCGGCCTCGTAGCGGTAGGTGACGGCGAACAGCGGCATGGGTGGCTCTCCCTCGGGGGTCGGCGGTGACGGGCGGGGGTGCGCCCGGGGCCAAGGGTATTCCCCGGGGTCTCGCTAAGGTGTGGGGGTGACTGCTTCCACGCGCGAGGACGGGCGACCCGCCGCCGACGTCCCCGTCCTCAACATCGCGAACGTCCTCACCGTGCTGCGGATCCTCCTCGTGCCCGTCTTCGTCGTGATGTTCTTCGTCGCGGGCGCCCAGGAGCCGTGGTGGCGGGTGGGCGCGTTCGTCGTCTTCGCCGTGGCCATGCTCACCGACTACGTGGACGGCTACCTCGCGCGGCGGCTCGGCCTGGTGACCGACTTCGGCAAGATCGCCGACCCGATCGCGGACAAGGCGCTCATCTCCGCCGCACTCATCTCGCTGTCCCTCGTGGGCGAGCTGTTCTGGGCGGTGACCGTCGTGATCCTCGTCCGCGAGGTGGGTATCACGCTCTGGCGCCTGTTCGGCGTCGACTACGTGGTGGCCGCCAGCAAGGGCGGCAAACTCAAGACCGTGACCCAGACCCTCGGCGTGGGAATGCTCATCCTGCCGCTGCCGCACTGGGTGTGGCCCGCCGAGTGGGTCGTCATGGGCATCGCCGTGGCGCTGACCGTGTACACGGGCGTGGACTACCTGGTCAAGGCCAGGCGGGCCGCGCTCGTGCGGAGCTGAGACCGGTATGGACGCCGTACCGCCGTCGCCGGACACCGCCCCACCGTCACCGGCCGCCGCGGCGGCCGTCGCCGCGCTCCGCGACCGCGGGTGGACGCTGGGCACTGCCGAGTCCCTCACCGCCGGGTTGCTCGCCGCGACCGTCGCCGAGGTTCCTGGCGCGAGTGCCGTGCTGCGCGGGGGACTGGTCGTCTACGCGACCGCCCTCAAGCACGAGCTCGCCGATGTGCCCACCGACGTCCTCGAGCGCCACGGCGCGGTGTCCCCGGAGACCGCACGCGCCCTCGCCACGGGCGCGGCACGACGCTGCGGGGCGGAGGTGGGCGTGGGACTGACCGGCGTCGCCGGGCCCGACACCCAGGAGTGCAGACCGGTGGGCACCGTGTACGTGGGCCTGACGACCCCGGACCGCGCGGCGTGGTCGGTGCCGCTGTCCCTGTCGGGCGGCCGGTCCGCGATCCGCCGCGCGGCCTGCGAGTCGGCGTTGGCGCTGGTCGTCGCCGCGGCCGGTGGGGATACGGGGGGCGACGACGGCGACGGGAACGAATCCGGGAACTGACGCGTTGTACCGAGTGATGCCGAACATCCAGATGACCACACTGCCCCGACCGGACCAGCCCGGAGCGACTCCGCTGCTGCGCGAGACCCTCGGTACCGTCCTGCGCGGGCTTCGCGGGGAGACGGGTCGGACCCTGCGTGACGTGGCCGACGCCGCGCGGGTCAGCCCGGGCTATCTCTCCGAGATCGAACGCGGCCGCAAGGAGGCCTCGAGCGAGCTCCTCGCCTCCATCTCGGGGGCGCTCGACGTATCCCTGGGCGAGATCCTCATCCGCGCCGCGCTCGAGGTCTCGCCTCCCGGGACCCTCGCGGAACCCGTACTCGCGGCCTGACAGTGCCGCCGCGTCGCCCGGTGGTCGCACACGGGCGTCGTTCGGTACCGTGGAACAGACCCGTCGTCCGAATCGGCAGAAGGACACTACGCAGCGATGGCCAATCCGTTCACCAAGGCATGGCGCTACCTCATGGCGTTGTTCGATTCGAAGATCGACGAGAATGCTGACCCCAAGGTTCAGATCCAGCAGGCGATCGCCGACGCGCAGCGCCAGCACCAGCAGCTCTCGCAGCAGGCCGCGGCGGTGATCGGCAACCAGCGTCAGCTGGAGATGAAGCTCAACCGGCAGCTCGCGGACATCGAGAAGCTCCAGGGGTCGACCCGCCAGGCGCTGCAGATGTCCGAGCAGGCGCGCAACAACGGCGACATGCAGAAGGCCACCGAGTACGAGAACGCCGCGGAGGCGTTCGCCGCGCAGCTCGTGACCGCCGAGCAGAACGTCGAGGATCTCAAGGGTCTTCACGACCAGTCGCTCCAGGCCGCCGCGCAGGCCAAGAAGGCCGTCGAGCAGAACGCCATGGTTCTGCAACAGAAGGTCGCCGAGCGCACCAAACTGCTCAGCCAGCTCGAGCAGGCCAAGATGCAGGAACAGGTCAGCGCCTCCCTGCAGTCGATGTCGGAGCTGTCGTCGGGCGGCAACACCCCGAACCTCGACCAGGTCCGCGACAAGATCGAGCGTCGCTACGCCAACGCCCTCGGCTCCGCCGAGCTCGCGCAGAACTCCGTGCAGGGCCGGATGCTCGAGGTCGAGCAGGCGTCGACCCAGATGGCCGGTCACAGCCGCCTCGAGCAGATCCGGGCGTCGATGAAGGCCGAGGGCGGCCAGCTCGGCCAGGGCTCCGGTGCCGCCGGTCAGATCGGCCAGGGCCAGTCCCAGCCGGCCACCCCGCCGCAGCAGCAGGCGCAAACCGAACAGCAGTGATTTCTGGGCAACGGGCCGTCGGCGAGCGTGCCGGCGGCCCGTTGTCGTCCGCAGGGGAGGGTGAGACGTGACGCTGACCGAGTTCCAGGCACGCACGGTCGAGGCGTTCGGTACGCTGCGCGCCGACCATCTGGTGCGCTCGCACCACCTGGCGGCGTGCGGCGGTAGGACCGCACGCGAGGCAATCGACGCGGGGGAGTCCGTCAAGCGCGTGTGGCTCGCACTGTGCGACGAGTTCGAGGTGCCCGAGCATCTGCGCTAGGCGGATCCGCGGGGCGTGTCCCTCGACCTCGAACACCCGTTCGGCTACACTCAAGGGTATGTGATGGCGGGTCCACCGTCCACAGGGATCCACAGGGCGTGCCTCCTCCACAGGGGGAGGTCGCCGGATACGGCGCGAGGGGTTCGTGTCGTACCCGGCAGCTAACGTCCGCGAGTGAAGACCACACAGACCGATCGGCCGGAGGCCGGGGGTCGGACCGAGAACGGAGCATGAGATGGCAGGCAAGGCCAAGGCGGGCTCGAGCAAGCCCGGAGCCGCCCAGAACCGCGAGCAGGCGCTGGAGCTGGCTCTGGCGCAGATCGACAAGGCCTACGGCAAGGGCTCCGTCATGCGGCTGGGCGATGACACCCGGCCGCCGGTCCAGGTCATCCCGTCGGGCGCGCTGTCGCTCGACGTGGCACTGGGCGTGGGCGGGTTCCCCCGGGGCCGCGTCGTGGAGATCTACGGCCCGGAGTCCTCGGGTAAGACCACGGTCGCGTTGCACGCCGTGGCCAACGCCCAGGCGGCCGGAGGCATCGCGGCGTTCATCGACGCGGAGCACGCGCTCGACCCGGAGTACGCCCGCAAGCTGGGCGTGGACACGGACAATCTCATCGTCTCGCAGCCCGACACCGGTGAGCAGGCGCTGGAGATCGCGGACATGCTGGTCAAGTCCGGCGCGATCGACATCCTCGTGATCGACTCCGTCGCGGCGCTGGTGCCGCGTGCGGAGATCGAGGGCGAGATGGGTGACAGCCACGTCGGCCTGCAGGCCCGGCTCATGAGCCAGGCGCTGCGCAAGATGACCGGCGCGCTGCACAACACCGGCACCACCGCGATCTTCATCAACCAGCTGCGCGAGAAGATCGGTGTGATGTTCGGTTCGCCGGAGACCACCACCGGCGGTAAGGCCCTCAAGTTCTACGCGTCCGTCCGTCTGGACGTCCGCCGCATCGAGACCCTCAAGGACGGCGCCGACGCGGTCGGTAACCGCACCAAGGTCAAGGTCGTCAAGAACAAGGTCGCACCGCCGTTCAAGATCGCCGAGTTCGACATCCTGTACGGCGAGGGCATCAGCCGCGAGGGCTCGCTCATCGACATGGGTGTGGACAACGGCTTCATCAAGAAGTCCGGCTCCTGGTTCACCTACGGTCAGGACCAGCTGGGCCAGGGTAAGGAGAACGCTCGCCGCTACCTCAAGGACAACCCGTCGGTGCGGGACGAGATCGAGCGGAAGATCCTCGACAAGCTCAACATCGGTGCGGGCGCGGAGATCGCGGAGATCGAGGCGGAGTCCGATGAGGACGCTCCGATCGACGTGGTGCCCGTCGACTTCTGATGCCGGGCCGCTCCACGCGGTCGGGCCGGTCCGGCGGGCCGGGCCCGGCCGGCGGGGGCATCGACGCGGACGGGTTGCGCGCCGCCATCGCCGCCGTGGAGTCGCGGCCCTCGAGCACCGCGGACCTTCCCCCCTTGGCACCGGAGGCGCACGAAGCCGCCACGTCCGCCCTGCGGCTGCTGCGACATCGGCCGCGCAGTGAGCACGAACTCCGTCAGCGGTTGATCGCCAAGGAGTTCGCGCCGTCGGCCGTCGACGAGGCGCTCGATCGCGTCCGTGCGTGGGGCCTGCTCGACGACGCCGAGTTCGCCGCCGAGTGGGTCCGCGGACGCCGGCGCCGCCGCGGCCGCTCGCGCGGGGCGCTCGAGCGGGAGCTGCGCGACAAGGGCGTGGCCGAGGGACACATCGCGAACGCGGTGGCCGATATCGACGAGTCCGACGAGCGTCGGCAGGCGACTGAACTCGCGCGCGCCCGGCTCGGCAGACGCCCGGCCGCCGCGCTCTCCGGGCCCGAGGCGCAGGGCGAGCGGCGGCGGCTCGTCGCATTCCTCGCCCGGCGGGGTTATCCCACGGGGTTGGCGATGTCCGTCGTGGACGCCGAATTGGCGGCCCACGCCTCGCCCTGAGTACCCTGGCCTGCGTGGATTCTCTCGTGACCGACCTGCATCCGGCGGCGGAGAACGCCCCCGCCGAGGGCGTGGACCGCCGCACCTACCAGGTGCGCACCTTCGGATGCCAGATGAACGTCCATGACTCCGAACGGCTCTCCGGGGTGCTCGACGCCGCCGGCTACGTGCCCTTCGAGGGCGACGCCGACCCGGCCACCGGCAGCCTGCCGGACCTCGTTGTGTTCAACACTTGCGCGGTCCGTGAGAACGCCGACAACCGGCTCTACGGCACCCTCGGCCATCTGCGGCCGTGGAAGGACGCCAACCCCCGACTACAGATCGCCGTCGGCGGATGCCTGGCGCAGAAGGACAAGGACGCCGTCGTCTCGCGGGCGCCGTGGGTCGATGTCGTGTTCGGCACCCACAACCTCGGGCACCTGCCGACCCTCCTCGACCGCTCCCGGCACAACGAGCGGGCCGAGGTGGAGATCGCCGACTCCCTGCAGCACTTCCCCTCGACCCTGCCGGCGACCCGTGACTCCGCCTACGCCGGCTGGGTCTCCGTCTCCGTCGGCTGCAACAACACCTGCACGTTCTGCATCGTGCCGTCCCTGCGCGGCAAGGAGGTGGACCGCCGCCCCGGCGAGGTCCTCGCGGAGATGCAGGCCCTCGCCGACGAGGGCGTACTCGAGGTGACGCTGCTCGGCCAGAACGTCAACGCCTACGGACGGTCGTTCCACGACCCCGACGAGCCGTCCGACAAGGGCGCGTTCGCCAAGCTCCTCCGCGCGGCCGGCCGGATCGAGGGCATCGAGCGGATCCGCTTCACCTCGCCCCACCCCGCCGAGTTCACCGACGACGTCATCGAGGCCATGGCCTCCACCCCGACCGTCTGCCCGCAGCTGCACATGCCGCTGCAGTCCGGCTCCGACCGCGTCCTGCGCGCCATGCGGCGCTCCTACCGCTCCGAGCGCTTCCTCGGCATCATCGACCGCGTCCGCGCGGCCATGCCGCACGCCGCCATCACGACCGACATCATCGTCGGCTTCCCCGGTGAGACCGAGGAGGACTTCCAGGCGACCCTCGACGTCGTCGAGAAGGCCCGGTTCTCCAGTGCCTTCACCTTCCAGTACTCGCCCCGCCCCGGCACCCCGGCGGCCACGATGGAGGACCAGATTCCCAAGACCGTGGTCCAGGAGCGGTACGAACGGCTCATCGCCCTCCAGGAGCGGATCACCCTGGAGGAGAACCAGGCGCAGGTCGGGCGCGTCGTCGAACTGCTCGTCACCGCCGACGAGGGCCGCAAGGACGCCGCCACCGCCCGCATGACCGGCCGTGCCCGCGACGGTCGCCTCGTGCACTTCGCGCCCGTCGGAGAAGCCGCCGACCGGGTGCGCCCCGGCGACGTCGTCACCACCCGCGTCACCGCCGCCGCCCCGCACCACCTGCTCGCCGACGACGGTGTCCTCAGCTACCGCGCCACGCGCGCCGGGGACCGCCACGAGGAGGGCCGCAAGCCCGAGACGCCACCGATCGGCGTGGGGCTGGGGCTGCCCACCCTGCGCCGCGAGACCGCCCCCGCCGCCACCATCGAGAAGGGATGCCCCACGTGAGCACCGACGACGACCGACGCGACCCTATCGCAGGGATCATGGAGGTCACCCGCAACGCGGAATCGGAACTGCGCTCGAAGGACCGCATCCTCGGACGCACGCTCGTGATCGGCCGGGCCTACCTCGCCTCGGCCGTCCTCATCGTGCTGCTCGCCGCAGCGCTCGCGCTCCCGCACAGCGACGGCGTCCGCGGATTCGACGTCCTGTTCTTCACCGACGTGGCCCGCGAGCAGTACACGTCGCTACCGTCCCACCTGTTCGTCCTCCTGTACTCGGTGGGCACCATCGTCTTCGGCGCCGTAATGATCCTGACGCAGAAGTGGTGGGCCGCCGGAATCGCGTGGAGCACGGCCTGTGTGGCCGCCGTGTACGGCGTGCTGGCGATCTGGCTGCGCCAGTCCGGCCGCGGGCCCAACGCGGACTTCCAGGACTTCGGCGGGCCGGGCTTCGGCCTCTACCTCAGCGAACTGCTCGTGCTGGCGCTGGTCGCCACCCTCGCCGCGGTGCTGTGGTCGCGGACTCCCGAGCAGCGACAGCTGGAAGAGGACGCGCGGCACGGCGACGGGGCCTGACCACACCCGCGTAGACGCCGGGAGCCCGGCCGGGGTCACCGGCCGGGCTCCCGGCGTCTGTTCGTGCCACCGTCAGCGGGTGTCGACCGCCTTCTCCGCGGCCTCGGCCCACTCACGCCACTGCGCGGCCTGCGCACGCGCACTCTCGGCGTCCCTGACCTTGCCCGCGGCGTCCGCCTTGGCGGCCTGCTCCTCGAAGTCGCGGACCCGGTCCCAGAACTGGCCGGCACGCGCCTTGGCCTCAGGATCCGTGCGGCGCCACTCGGTGTCCGCCGCGTCCGCGACCGCCTTCTCCAGCGCACGGATACGACCCTCGAGGCGACCCATCTTGTCGCGCGGGACCTTGCCGATCTCCTCCCACCGGGCCTGCAGGTCCCGCAGCGCGGACCGGGCGGCGGCCAGATCGGCGGCCGGGTCGATCCGGCCCTCGAACTCGGCGAGCAGAGCCTCCTTGGCCTCGGCGTTCGCCTCGAACTCCGCGTCCCGCTCGGCGGCCGCAGCATGCCGCGCGTCGAAGAAGGAGTCCTGGGCGGCCTTGAACCGCTTCCACAGCGCGTCGTCCGCCTCACGCGGTGCGCGGCCCGCGGCCTTCCACTCGTCCATCAGCTTGCGGAAGGCCGTCGCCGTGTCGTTCCAGTCGGTCGACCCGGACAGCGCCTCCGCGCGCTCGACGAGTTCCTCCTTGACACGCTTCACCGAGGCCCGGTTGCGATCCAGCTCCGCGAAGTGGGAGCCGCGCCGGCGGTTGAACGCCTCGCGCGCCTTGGAGAAGCGCTTCCACAGCGCGTCGTCCGTCTTGCGGTCGATCCCGCGGATCGTCTTCCACTCCTCGAGGATGTCCCGGAGACGGTCACCCGCGGCCTTCCACTGGGTCGAGGACGCGCCGATCTCCTCGGCCTCGGCCGCCAGGGCCTCCTTGCGGGCGATCGCGGCCGCACGCTGCTCGTCCTTGCGCTGACGGGCCGTCGTCTCGACCTCCGCGGACCGTTCGATCACCGCCGCCAGACGCGCCGCGAGCGAATCCAGATCGCCCACGGCCGCGGCGGTCGGGATCTGCTCCGCGAGCGCCTCGGCCGAGGCGCGGGTCTTGCGCGCGTCCTGAGGGTGCGACTCCAACCGCGTCTCCAGCAGAGCGACCTCGGCCGCCAGATCGTCGAAGCGGAGCCCGAAGTGCGCCAGGCCCTCCTCGGGCGCGCCCGCCTGCCACGAGCCCACCTGGCGCTCGCCGTCACCGGTGCGCACGAACACCGCGCCCGTCTCGTCGACCCGACCCCACTGCGACGGGTCGGACCCGCGCGCGACCCGTGGGTCGGCCGCAGGGGTCGGCCGCGGAGCCACCTTCCGGGCCAGCGCCGCGGGCGACGGCCCGCCCGGCCGTGGCCCGGGCCGCGGACCCGGTGTCGGGGTGGCCCCGCCGTCGTTCGCTCCGCCCGTGGCGGTGGGTGACTGCTCGGTCATCTCGTCCTCGTTTCCCTCTGCCGCGTGTCACGGCACCGTCGCCGGGATCGCACCGGTCGTCGCCTCGCCGCCCCGGCTCGGACCGGCGCGGCATCCTCCTAGTGTGTACCAACCGTCGCGCGGGTGTCCGCCGTATCCCCGGGTACGCCCCACCGGGCCCACCCGGCGTCACGGGGCGGCGTCCTGCGACGGTGTCGTACGCGGTCAGTAGGGTTTCGAGGTGTGAACACGTCAGTCGTCCTGGTCCCCGGTGCACCCGCGCTCGTGCCCGTGCTCTCCGGGAGCGCGGCCGCCGACTCCGCACGCCAGGTGGACGAGATGGTCCGCGTGCTCCGGCGTGCCGCGGAGGACGCGACCGCGGTCAGGGTCGTGGGCGCGGACAGCGGCGGACGCTCACTGGGCGACGTCCGCTCGACGCTCGCCCGGTGGGGGGCCGACGTGCCGGTCGGACGGCCCGGTGCCCCGCCGGCGCCGCACGAGGCGGTTCCCGATGCCGCGCTGATCGCGTGGTGGCTGCTGGACCGCGCACAGATCGGCCTGACCAGGGGCTTCACCGGCGTGACCGGGCCCTCGCCCACCACGCCGCAGGTCGCGGCGGACGACCTCGTCGTCGTCGTCGCCGACGGACCCGCCTCCCTCGCGCCGCGCGCCCCCGTCCCCGAGGACCCGCGCGGCGTCGCCCTGGACGCCCGGCTCGGCCGGTGGCTCCGGGACCCCGGCGAGCTTCCCGACCACGGGGCGGCCGTCGCCGAGGAGATCGGGTGGTGGAGCCGTCCCGCCTGGCTCGTCCTCGCCGACCTCGTGGGCGGGCGCGCCGCGCGAGAACGGCTGTCCTGGGCGCCGTTCGGTGTCGGCTACCACTGCGGGTGGTGGTCATGACCGGCCCGGCCCCCGTCGCCGTGATCGGGCCCACGGGCACCGGCAAATCGGAGCTCGCGCTGGATCTGGCCGAACGCCTCGGCGGTGAAGTCGTCAACTGCGACGCGATGCAGCAGTACCGCGGCATGGACATCGGCACCGCCAAGCTCAGGCCCGAGGAGCGTCGCGGCATCCCGCATCACCGACTCGACGTCCTCGATGTCACCCACACCGCGAGCGTCGCCGACTTCCGCGATGAGGCCGAGCGGGAGATCGCCGGGATCCGCGACCGGGGACACGTGCCGATCCTGTGCGGTGGGTCGATGATGTACATCCAGGCGCTCGTGGACGGGTGGAGCATCCCCGACACCGATCCCGAGGTGCGTGCTCGCTACGAGCGGCGGCTGGAGGAGATCGGCGTCCGCGCCCTGCACGACGAACTCGCACGGGTCGACCCCGAGGCGGCGCGGACCATCCTGCCCACCGACCCGCGGCGCACCGTCCGCGCACTGGAGGTCGTCGAGCTCACGGGGCGGCCGTTCTCCGCGTCCCGACCGACCATCGGCGAGCCGCGATTCGGCACCCGTCTGATCGGCCTGCGGTGCGCGCTGCCCGAGCTCGACGACCGGCTGGCCGCCCGGACCTCGACGATGTTCGCCGACGGGCTCGTCGAGGAGGTGCGGGGCCTCGTCGGAGTCGGGCTCCTCGAGGGCGTCACGGCCCGCCGGGCGATCGGCTACGCCCAGGTCCTCGACGAGATGGACGACGCCCTGCGCATCGACGACGACGGGCTGGCCCGTGCGGAGGAGCGGACGGTCATCGGCACCCGCCGCTACGTCCGCCGTCAACGGTCCTGGTTCGGCCGCGACCACCGGATCCGGTGGATAGACACCGACACCCGCGACCGGGCCGACGACGCCCCGCGCCCGCTGGACGCGGCGCTGCGGATCCTGGGCGAGGGATCCCGATGACCGCGCCCGGCGGCGGGCGGTCCCGCGTCCAGTCCGTCGACCGCGCGTTCTCGCTGCTCGACGCCCTGTGCCGCCGCGGCGGGCGCGCCAGCCTCGGTGAACTGGTCGCAGACACCGGTCTGGCCGCCGCGACCGTCCACCGGCTCTGCGGCACCCTCGCCGAGAGCGGACACCTCCGCCGTGACGCCGGCCGCGGCTACCTCCTCGGCCCCCGCCTCCAACGGATCGGGGACGCGGCCGAGCGCGCGACCGCCGCGTGGGCGGAGCCCGTGCTGCGGGCCGTCGTCGAGGGCACCGGGGAGACCGCCAACCTCGCCGTCCGGGAGGGCGACGGTGTTGTCTACCTCGCCCAGGTGCCCTCGCCCCACTCGATGCGGATGTTCACGGAGGTGGGGCGGCGCGTCGAGGTCCACTGCACGGCGGTGGGCAAGGCCCTCGTGGCGGGCGATGACGACGCCGAGATCCGCGCCATGTTGGAACGGGCCGGCATGCGCCGCTACACCGATTCGACCCTCGTCGAGGTCGGTGCACTGATCGAGCAGATCCACGAGGTCCGACGCCGGGGCTTCGCCACCGACGAGTCCGAGCAGGAGGAAGGGGTGCGGTGCGTGGCCATCGCCGTGGGCACGGGCGACGCCGCGTTCGCGATCTCCGCGTCCGGGCCCGAGGCCCGGTTCACCCGGGACCGCAGGGACGCCGCCGTCGACATCCTCAGGGCCGCGGTGGAGGGCCTCCTCGGCTGACCGACCGTGCCGGCGTGGCGCCGTCCCGATACAGGAAATCCGCTACCCCCGGCCCGGATTCGCTACCTCTGCAGGGGTAGCGGATGCCGAGGGGGAGTAGCGGATTCCCGCAGGGGTCAGAGCCCGTTGGCGGTCTTGAACTCGCGGCGACGGCGGTGCAGGATCGGCTCGGTGTAGCCCGACGGCTGCGTGGTGCCCTCGAGGATCAGCTCGCGGGCAGCCTGCCAAGCGATTGAGGACTCGACGTCCGGCGCCATGTTCCGGTAGGCGTCGTCGCCCGCGTTCTGCTTGTCGACGACCTCGGCCATACGGCGCAGCGAATCTTCCACGAACTCTGCCGTGACGATGCCGTGGCGGATCCAGTTGGCCAACAGCTGCGAGGAGATCCGCAGGGTGGCTCGGTCCTCCATGAGGTTCACGTCGTGGATGTCCGGCACCTTCGAGACGCCGATACCCTGCTCGACCCAGCGGACGACGTAGCCCAGGATGGTCTGGCAGGAGTTGTCGACCTCCTCCTTCTTCTCCTCGTCCGACCAGTCGGTGTTCGGGGCGAGCGGCACCGTGAGGATGTCGTCGACGCTCGCGCGACGACCGCCGGCGAGGAGCTCCTCCTGGCGGGCCAGGACGTCGACGCGGTGGTAGTGGGTCGCGTGGAGGGTCGCACCGGTCGGCGACGGGACCCAGGCGGTGTTGGCGCCGGCCTGCGGCTGGCCGATCTTCTCGGCGAGCATCTCCGCCATGAGGTCGGTCTTCGCCCACATGCCCTTGCCGATCTGCGCGCGGCCCCGCAGACCACACGCCAGGCCGGTGTCGACGTTGAAGTCCTCGTAGGCGTTCATCCAGCGCGCGGACTTCATCTCGCCCTTGCGGATCATCGGCCCGGCTTCCATGGAGGTGTGGATCTCGTCGCCGGTGCGGTCGAGGAACCCGGTGTTGATGAACACGACACGCTCCGTGGCCTCCGCGATGCAGGCGGCGAGATTCACCGACGTGCGGCGCTCCTCGTCCATGATGCCGACCTTGAGAGTGTTGGTCGGCAGGCCGAGGAGCTTCTCGACGCGGCCGAACAGCTCGGTGGTGAACGCGACCTCGTCGGGCCCGTGCTGCTTGGGCTTGACGATGTAGATCGACCCGCTGCGGCTGTTGCCGCGCTCGTTGCCCTCCGCGATCCCGTGCATGCCCGCCAGCGCGGTGATCAGCGCGTCGAGGATCCCCTCGGGGAGCTCGTTGCCCTCGGCGTCCAGGACCGCGGGGTTCGTCATGAGATGGCCGACGTTGCGGACGAACAGCATCGAGCGCCCGTGGAGGCGGACCTCCCCGGAGCCGTCCGGAGAGGTGTAGACGCGGTCGTCGTTGAGGACGCGGGTGAACGTCTTGCCGCCCTTGCTGATCTCCTCGGAGAGGTCACCCTTCATCAGGCCGAGCCAGTTGCGGTAGCCGAGCGTCTTGTCCTCGGCGTCGACAGCGGCGACGGAGTCCTCGAAGTCCATGATCGTCGTGACGGCGGACTCGAGGACCACGTCCTTGACCCCGGCCGCGTCCGTCGATCCGATGGGGGAGTCCGGGTCGATCTGGATGTCGATGTGCAGTCCGTTGTTGCGCAGCAGCACCGAGGAGGGGCTGGCGGCATCCCCGAGGTATCCCACGAACTTCTCCGGGTCGGCCAGTCCGGTGGTCGCGCCGTCCGCGAGCGTGACCCGCAGCGCGCCGTCCACGACCGCGTACCCGGTGGTCCCCACGTGGCTGCCGGAGGCCAACGGCGCCGCGTCGTCGAGGAACTCACGAGCCCACTCGATCACCTTGTCGCCACGGACCTTGTTGTAGGAGTCGCCCTGCTCGGCGCCATCGGTCTCGGGGATGGCGTCGGTGCCGTAGAGGGCGTCGTAGAGCGAACCCCAACGGGCGTTGCCCGCGTTGATGGCGAACCGCGCGTTGGTGACCGGCACCACGAGCTGCGGACCGGCGACGGTCGCGATCTCCGCGTCGACGTTCTCCGTGGTGACCGAGACCGACTCGGGCTCGGGCACGAGGTAACCGATCTCGCGGAGGAACTCCTTGTACGCCCCCTGGTCGATCGGCGCCGGGTTCTCGTGGTGCCACGCGTCGATCTTCGACTGCAGGTCGTCCCGCACCGCGAGCAGCTCGCGGTTCCGGGGACCCAGGTCGGCGAAGATCTCGGAGGCACCGGCCCAGAACGCGTCGGGGTCGACCCCTGTGCCCGGGATCGCCTGGGTGTTGACGAAGTCGTAGAGGACCTCGTCGACCTGGATACCGCCGACGGTGATGCGTTCGGACATCGATGCTCTCCTCAGGTAGGGGATCGTTCTCCCGACCGACTCTAATGTCCTCGTCGTGGCGCTTCATCCGCTATTTCCGCAGTGCGGAACGCCGGTCGGCCGCGAGTACGATCACGACATGACCCTGGACCACAACACGCCGACGGCCACCGACGGCATCGCCTTCCTCAAGGGCCACGGCACCCTCAACGATTTCGTGATCCTGCCCGATGACCACGCCGAGCTCGACCTCGACGAGACGCTGGTCCGCGCGCTCTGCGATCGACGCGGCGGGATTGGTGCCGACGGGATCCTCCGGATCGCCACCGCCGGCGCCCTCGTCGATCGCGGGGTCCTTCCCGCGCTACCGGACGGGGTCGACCCCGCGGACTGGTTCATGGACTACCGCAACGCGGACGGTTCGATCGCCGAGATGTGCGGCAACGGAGTCCGGGTGTTCGCCCACGCTCTGGTGGCCACGCACCGGGCCGACATCGGAACGATCGCCATCGGCACGCGTTCCGGGCCGCGGCCCGCGACGATTGTGTCCCGCTCCGGCGACGACGCCGTGGTCCGGGTCGACATGGGCGAGCCGCGACTGCTCGGACTCTCCTCGGCAGAACTCGGCGGCCGCACCTTCGCGGGCGTGGCCGTCGACATGGGTAACCCCCACCTGGCCTGCGTCGTGCCCGGGCTGGACGCCGCGGCTCTGGCCGCCCTGCCGGTCGCCGACCCCCCGACCTTCGATCGCGACTTCTTCCCACACGGTGTCAACGTGGAGATCGCCACGCCCCTGACCGGGGGCCGGGTGACCATGCGCGTGCACGAACGGGGAGCGGGGGAGACGATGTCATGCGGGACCGGCATCGTGGCGACGGCGGTCGCCGCACTGGCCGACGCCGGACGCGGCAGCGGAGACGTCGTCGTGGCGGTACCGGGCGGGGAGGTCGAGGTCCACCTGGCCGACGGCGGTTCGACCCTCACCGGTCCGTCCGCGCTCGTCGCCAGCGGCCGGTTCCACGGCGGTGCGTATCACACGCCCGCATACGCGACACACGCGGCCCCGATGTGAGATGATGCTGGGGAATGACTATTGATCACACGGCCGTTGAGCGGCCGACACGCGACCTCGATCCATCCATCGGCGAACTGCAGCTCGAGGAGAGATCCTCGCTGCGCCGGGTGGCGGGTCTGTCAACCGAACTCCAGGACGTCAACGACGCCGAGTACCGCCAGCTCCGACTGGAGCGGGTCGTACTGGTCGGCGTGTGGACCGAGGGGTCCGCAGCCCAGGCGGACGCCGCGATGGCGGAGCTCGCCCAGCTCGCCGAGACGGCGGGCTCCGAGGTCTGCGACGCTCTCATCCAGCGCCGCGACAAGCCGGACGCGGCGACCTTCATCGGCTCGGGAAAGGTGAGCGTTCTCAAGGACGTCATTGCCGCGACGGGTGCCGACACCGTCATCTGCGACGGTGAGCTCACCCCGGGTCAGCTCCTGGCGCTGGAGAAGGCGGTCAACGTCAAGGTCATCGACCGGACGGCGCTGATCCTCGACATCTTCGCCCAGCACGCGACCAGTCGCGAGGGCAAGGCGCAGGTCTCCCTGGCGCAGATGGAATACATGCTCCCCCGTCTCCGCGGGTGGGGCGAATCGCTCTCCCGCCAGGCGGGTGGCCGGGCCGGCAGTAACGGCGGCGTCGGTCTCCGTGGCCCCGGTGAGACGAAGATCGAGACCGACAGGCGCCGCATCCGCGAGCGGATGGCGAAGCTGCGTCGCGAGATCAAGGGCATGAAGCAGTCCCGCGACACCAAGCGCTACCGCAGGCGCGCCACGCCCGTTCCGTCGATCGCTATTGCCGGATACACCAACGCCGGCAAGTCGAGCCTGCTGAACCGGATCACCGGTGCCGGCGTCCTCGTGCAGAACGCGCTGTTCGCCACCCTCGATCCCACCACCCGCCGCGCCGACCTCCCCGACGGGCGATCGGTCGTGTTCACCGACACGGTCGGCTTCGTCCGACACCTGCCCACGCAGTTGGTCGAGGCGTTCCGATCCACGCTCGAGGAGGTGGTCGACTCCGAGTTGTTGCTCCACGTCGTGGACGGTTCGGACGCGTTCCCCCTTCGCCAGATCGAGGCGGTCCGCAAGGTGATCAACGAGGTGGTGGAGGAGCAGAACGCCGAACGCCCCCGCGAGTTGGTGGTCATCAACAAGATCGACGCGGCCGACCCGGTGGTGCTCACCGAGCTGCACCACGCACTGCCGGACGCGGTGTTCGTCTCGGCGGCCACGGGGCAGGGTGTCGACGAGCTGCTCGAACGGATCGTGCAGATCGTGGCCTCCGGTGACCGGGAGATGATTCTCGAGGTCCCGTACACCCGGGGTGACGTGGTCGCACGAGTCCACACGGAGGGCGCGGTCGTCGAGGAGGAGCACACCGACCGTGGTACTCGCCTGGTGGTCCGGCTGCCCGCCTCGGTGGCCGGTGAGCTCGGCGAATTCGTCTCGGACAGCAGTACGCGCGACGGGGCCGCCTGACCGGCCCCTGCGACGACGACGCCGCCTGACCCGATCGATCCCGGGCAGGCGGCGTTGTCGTCGAGGGCCGGTTCAGAGCTTGCGGAACACCGTGACGACCTTGCCCAGGATCGTGGCGTGCTCGCCCGGGATGGGACTGAAGGACGGGTTGTGGGGCAGGAGCCAGACCCCGGTGGAGTCCTTGCGGAAGGTCTTCACGGTCGCCTCGCCGTCGATCATCGCGGCGACGATATCGCCGTTGTCCGCTACGTTCTGCCGCCGCACCACGACGTAGTCACCGTCGCAGATCGCCGCGTCGATCATCGACTCACCGACCACTCTGAGCATGAACAGGTCCCCGGACCCGACGAGGTCGGTAGGGAGGGGGAAGACCTCCTCCACGGCCTGCTCGGCCAGGATGGGGCCACCCGCCGCGATCCGGCCGAGGACCGGGACGTAGACCGGCTCGACCGCTCCGCTCGGACGTCGGACCTCGCTGGTGGGCGACCGGCGACCCCGGGTCTTCTGCCCGGGCACCCCGTGGACGTCGACAGCCCGCGGCTTGTGCGGATCCCGCGTCAGGAACCCCTTCTTCTCCAGGGTCCGCAGCTGGTGCGCTACCGACGACGTCGATTGCAGGCCCACCGCGTCCCCGATCTCGCGGATGCTCGGCGGATAGCCGCGCTCCTTGACCGTGTCGTGGATGTGCAGCAGCACACTCTTCTGGCGGTCTGTCAGTGAGTCGAAGTCGGGCTTCGGCATCTCGGGTCCCTTCGGCGAATGGATGTTCGACGTCGTCATCTGTGTACACCCTATCGCCCCCGAGCGGGGAGCGCCACACACATGTTCGAAGTTTTTCGTCGCGGGATGGTGACCGTGTCGCAGTCGCGTGATACAACTCTAGGCGTATCGGGATTCGAACAGACGTACACAGAGATCCATACGGATGTGCGAATCCGTTTCGCACACCGTATCGAGCAGGGAGTGGACATGACCATTCTGGAGATGCACTCGCACACCGACTCCACCGCGCGGTGGACGGAGATCTGCGCGGCAGAGCACCGCGCACCCGCACAAAGCGCGGACGGTGTCCGCCGGGATCCCGACCGGTCCGGTGAGCGTCAGACCCGTGGGCGTACCGGGACCCGACCCGGCGCGCGGCCGGTGGGCCGTCGCGACTCCGCCTCGCCCAACCGCGGCGCCTCCGCCGACCGGGTCGCCACCCTCGCACCGGCGCCCTCCCGCACACCGGCTCCGCGGCGGATCGTCCAGGCCCGCCCGGTGGCGTCCGACAGTGTGCGCGCCTGCCGCGTCGAGTCGTCGGCTCCGACCCGTGTCGTCGATGACGTGCCCGCCTGGGCACTCCTGGCCTGCGGCATCGCCTTCGGGATACTCATGCTCCTGGCCGTGGCGTTCCTCGGCGGGCCCGCCTACGCGTGACCGGCGCACCTGCCTCCTAGAATGAGTCGGGGACGGTGGTCAATCGTCCCCGCGTCCCGTGGTCCACGTCCCGGGAGGCGTGAAGTCCGGTCGACGAAGGGCCACACGGGAATGTACTGCCCTACATGCCACAACGAGGACTCCCGGGTGATCGACTCACGATCGGTCGACGAGGGTCAGGCCATCCGGCGCCGTCGGGAGTGCCCGGAGTGCGGGCACCGCTTCACGACGCTCGAGACGCCACTGCTGACGGTCCTCAAACGCAACGGCGTCACCGAGGCCTTCAGTCGCGACAAGGTGGTCCGGGGAGTTCGCCGGGCCTGCCAGGGCAGGTCGATCGATGAGGACGCCCTGCGGCGCCTCGCCCAGCAGGTCGAGGACACCGTCCGCGCTCGCGGCGCGTCCGAGGTGCCCGCCCACGAGATCGGTCTCGCGATCCTCGGCCCCCTCCAGGACCTCGACGAGGTGGGCTACCTACGCTTCGCCTCCGTCTACAAGCAGTTCAGTTCGGCCGACGACTTCGAACGCGAGATCATCGCACTCAGAGACCGCCGCGCGAGCCGCTGAGCCGCCGCGCGAACGTCTGACCCGCCGGGCGGTCAGCGCCGGGCACGGGGAGCGAGCGCGGACGCCACCGCCTTGTCGATGCGCTCGGCCGATACCGGGCGGGCCGTACCGAGGGACTGGGCGAACAGCCCCACCCTGTATTCGGCCAGCAACCACCGCAGCTCGCGGGCCGAGCGCGCGCCGCCGGGCCGACGGCGCAGAGCCGCGCACGCCTCCTCGACGGTCTCCTCCGACCGCGCCAACCGGGCTGTCAGATTCCGATGCCGGGCGGGGGACTTCTCCGCGAGATCGAGTCGGACACCGACCGCCTTCACGTGCCGCTCCAGGTGCGGCAGCACGTCGACCGGATGACGCGCCAGGAAACCCTTACCCACCAGGAACTCCAGTGACGGGGCCACCGCCTCGGCGACCTCGGCCGGGGCCTCCGTCACACGCACGGACACCTCCTGCGCCGCCACCAACGCCGGCACGACCGTCGAGATCGCGGACGCCACGGCCCCCGGCACCTCCGCCCTGGCGGCGTCCCGCAGTTCGGTGAACTCCGCCACCGTCAGCACCGGCACACCCTTTCGTCGCGCGATGATCCTGCCGCACGCCGCCAGGGCGGCGTCCGAGACCAATGCCTCGACGCCGCCGTGCGGGTACTGGGTCAGGGCCAGTCGCTGCTCGACCGGGCGACCGCGCAGGATCGAGGAGGCGGAGACGAGATCGGACGAGATGAGCGTGAGGACCGCCGACGCCTGCCTGGTCCGGCGTTCCTCCTCCGTCGCGCACGCGACCCGGTGGACGCCGTCCGCATCGACGCGCAGGGCGGGGTAGACCGTCACATCCACACCGTCCACCGTGCCGGTGACCGACGGGGCGAGATCCCCGATGGTGTCGGCACTCCACTGGCGGAACGGCCCGTCGTCGGGCACGAGCCGGGTGTTGAGGGTGGCGCGCACCTTGTCCTGCAAACGCGTCCGCAGCGCCGCCAAATCCGTTCCGGACGCGACGACCTTCTCGCCGTCGACCACCTCGAACCGCACCCGCAGGTGATCGGGGAGCTGCGCGGGGTCGAACTCCCGCGGGTCGACCGTCGTCCCGATCCGCGCGGACAGCGCCTGCGCCAGAGCCACCGGCAGAGGGGCGGAGCGCGGGGTGACGTCGCGGGCGAGCAGGGCGGCGTATTCCGCGGGCGGCGAGCAGAGCCGCCGGAGGTACTTGGGGAGGGTGCGCAGCATCTCCGTGTAGAGCTCCTCGCGGAGACCGGGGACCAACCACTCGAAACCGGCGGTGGTCACCGAGGACAGTTGCGGCAGCGGGATGCGGACGGTGATGCCGTCGGCGGCGCCACCCGGATCGAACTCGTAGTGCAGCTCGAACCGTCGGTCGCCCTGCTGCCAGAACGGCGGGAAGTCGCCCGCGTCGGGAGCGGCCTCCGAGGTGCGGATATCGGCGGGGGTCAACCGGATCGCGTCCGGGTCGCGGTGGCCGCGCTTCTTCCACCACGAGTCCAGGTGACGGCCCGAGGTGATGTCGCCGGGGAGCCGCTCGAGGTAGAACGCCACCAGGGCCTCGTCGTCGATCACCAGGTCACGGCGACGGCTGCGGGTCTCCAGCTCCCTCGCCTGCGCCACGGCCTCGGCGTTCTCGCGGATGACCGGGACTCGCGTGTCGAGGCGGCCCTCGACGATCCCGTGGCGGACGAGCATCTCCCGCGCCAGGGGAGCGTCCACCCGGGACAGCAGCACGCGGCGTGCCTCCACGACCGTCAGCCCCAGCAGGAGCACCTTCTCGTAGGCCATGGCGGCGCCGCGGGCGTCCGACCAGTGCGGCTCGGAGTACTGCGTGCGGGTGAGGTGGCCGCCGAGCTGCTCGATCCACGCTGGGTCGATGCGCGCCACGTCGCGGGCCCACAGCCGTGAGGTCTCCACGAGCTCGGAAGCCATCACCCACCGCGGTGGCTTCCGGGCCAGGTCCGAGCCGGGGAAGATCTGGAAGCGGATACCGCGGGTGCCCCGGAACTCGCGGGCGTCCTCCTCGCGCATGCCGACGTTGGTGAGCAGGCCCGTGAGGATCGCCTTGTGCAGGTCGTCCTCGGAGGCCTGGCCGGACGGCGGGTGCCAGCCGCGTTCGCGACACATGCTCCGCAGCTGGGCGTTGAGGTCCTGCCACTCGCGGATGCGCAGCCAGTGCAGGTACTCCGCCTTGCACATCTTGCGGAACGCACTGCCGGAGAGCTCGCGGCGCTGCTCGGTGATGTAGCGCCAGAGGTTGAGGTATCCCAGGAAGTCGGAGGTCTTGTCGGTGAAGCGCCGGTGGAACTGGTCGGCCTTGTCCCGCTCCTCCGCGGGCCGCTCCCGGATGTCCTGCACGGTGAGGGCGGCGACCACCACGAGCACGTCCCCCAGCGCCCCGTTGCGGTGGCCCTCCACGACCATCCGGGCCAGTCGTGGGTCGAGGGGGAGCGCGGCCATGTCGCGGCCCACCTCGGTCAGGCGCGGGCGCTCGTCGTCGTCGACCGTCAACGCCCCCAGCTCAGTGAGCAGGGTCATGCCGTCGCGGACCGCCTTGCGGTCCGGCGGCTCGACGAAGGGGAAGTCGTCGACGGGACCGAGGTCGAGATCCGCCATCGACAGGATCACCGAGGCGAGGTTGGTGCGCAGGATCTCGGGGTCGGTGAACTCCGGTCGTGCCTCGAAGTCCTCCTCCGAGTACAGGCGGATGCAGATGCCGTCGGCCACGCGACCGCATCGCCCGGCCCGCTGCGCGGCGGAGGCCTGGGAGATCGGTTCGATCGGAAGTCGCTGGACCTTGGTACGGGTGGAGTACCGCGAGATGCGCGCCAGTCCGGTGTCGACGACGTAGCGGATGCCGGGGACGGTCACCGAGGTCTCGGCGATGTTGGTCGACAGCACCACCCGGCGGGTGGAGTGGGCGCGGAAGGCGCGCTGCTGCTCCGCGGCGGTGAGGCGCGCGAACAGCGGGAAGATCTCCGTGTTGCGGAATTTCCGGCCACGCAGCACCTCCTCGGCGTCGCGGATCTCACGCTCGCCCGAGAGGAAGACCAGAACGTCGCCGTCGTCCTCGCGCAGCAGTTCCGCCACGGCGTCGGCGAGCGCGTCGAGGGGGTCGAGGTCGATCACCCGGTCCCCGTGCTCGACCTGGAGCGGCCGGTAGCGGATCTCCACGGGGAAGGTACGTCCGGAGACCTCGATGACCGGGGCGGGGCGACCGTCGGGGCCCGCGAAGTGGCGGGCGAACCGTTCGGGGTCGATGGTCGCGGAGGTGATGATGAGCTTGAGGTCCGGGCGCCTCGGGAGAATCTGCTTGAGGTAGCCCAGGAGGAAGTCGATGTTGAGACTGCGTTCGTGTGCCTCATCGATGATGATCGTGTCGTAGGCGTGGAGCAGCCGGTCGCGGCGGATCTCCGCGAGCAGGACGCCGTCAGTCATGAGCTTGACCGAGGTGTCGGGTCCGGTGCGGTCGTCGAAGCGCACGGCGGAGCCGACGGGGCCGCCGATCTCCACGCCGAGTTCGTCCGCGATCCTCTCGGCCACGGACCGGGCGGCGAGGCGCCGCGGTTGGGTGTGGCCGATCATGCCGCGCACGCCGCGCCCGAGCTCGAGGCAGATCTTGGGGATCTGGGTGGTCTTGCCCGAGCCGGTCTCGCCGGCGATCACGACCACCTGGTTCTCGCGGATGGCCTCCGCGATCTCGTCCTTGCGCGCGCTGACGGGGAGCTGCTCGGGGTACTCGGGAGCGGGGATCGCCTCGGCGCGCCGCCGGACGCGCTCGGCGGCCTCGTCGACGCGGCGGGCCAGGTCGTCGAGTTGGTCGGCGCGGGCCCGGCGGATCCGGGGGCGGAGCCGGTGCGCGTCGAGGGTGCCGACCTCGTCGAGCCGGACGAGCAGATCGTGGCGGGCCCGGCGGAGCTCGGGTGGGGCTGAGGTGGACGACGGCATGGTGCCCGCCAGGATATCGGCACCCGGACCGGGTCGGCCGGACGGCGTCGTCAGTCGCCGGCGGCGTCGCGCCTGGCCTGGATCCGCGTGTAGCGCTCGTGGAGTCGTTCGCGGATCTCGTCCGGCTCGTAGGAGCGGCGGCGCCGTTCGGACCTGGCGGCGAGGATCCCGGAGGCCGCGACACCCGCCAGTCCCGCCGCACCGATCATCTTGAGCCACTGTCGTCCCCGGGGAGCCATGTAGTCGAGCCTAGGCCGACCGGCCGGGCCGCCCTGGCAGGATCGCCCCATGGACATCGACACCGTGCCGCTGGCCGCGGCGGCCGACCGTACGCGCACCGGCGACCTGTGGCTGTTCCGCGGCCGGACGACGGCGGACCGGCTCATCCAGACGCTGACCAACGCGCCGGTCAACCATGTGGGCGTCGCGGTGGTGCTCGAGGACATGCCGCCCCTGCTGTGGCACGCGGAGATGGGCAGGGCGCTGCCGGACGTGTGGACGGGCCGCCGCCAGCGCGGGGTGCAGTTGCACGACCTCGAGGCCGCGGTGCGTCAGTGGACGGGCCCGTACGGGCAGCGGGCGTGGTTCCGGCAGATCTCACGGGAGGTCGGGACGGAGCAGGAGGAGGCGCTGTTGGAGACGATCGCGCGCCTGGACGGCGTGTCGTTCCCGTCGGCGGGTCGCCTCACCGCGCGGTGGGCGCGGGGACGCTGGGCGTCGCGGGGCCGGCGGTCGTCGGGCGGAGTCGTGGCCGGGAGGCCGGGGGTGGCGTCGGGGGACGACGACGAGGTGGGCGGCGGCCGGCTCCTGGACCTGATCCCGCGGCGCGGGCGGGTCTCGCCCGGTCCCGCGATGCGCATGGAGGCGGCCTACTGCGCGGAGGTCGTGGGCCTGACCCTGGAGGCGATGAGCGTGCTCCGGCCCGCCGGGGACGCCAGTTGGTACGACCCGGGGAGGTTCTGGAGCGGGGACGACCTGCCCCTGGCGCCGGGCTGGGACTACGGGCGGGAGATCGCCGTGACGGTCAACCCCCCAGGATCGCCTCGCTGACGTCGGCCTCGACCGCCTCGGGGGCCACCACGAGCAGTTCGTCACCGGGCTCGAAGGGCACGTCGGGCTCGGGGACGATCACCCGCCCTCCTCGCAGGATCGCCACGAGCGCGGCGTCGCGGGGGATCCGAACGCGGGACACGGGGCGCCCGGCCAGTGGGGTCTGCGGGGGCAGGGTCACGCTGACGAGGTTCGCGCCGCCGCGACGCAGCGTCATGAGCCGGACGACGTCGCCGACGGACACCGCCTCCTCGACGACCGAGACGATGAGTCGGGGGGTGGAGACCGCCACGTCGACCCCCCAGCGGTCGTCGAAGAGCCACTCGTTGCGGGGGTCGTTGACCCGGGCCACGACGCGGGCGACCGCGAACTCCGTCTTGGCGAGCAGGCTCACCACCAGATTGGCCTTGTCGTCCCCGGTCGCGGCGACGACGACGTCGGCCTCTTCGATACGGAGCCGCTCGAGGACGCTGAGCTCGCACGCGTCACCGACCTGCTGGTCGGCGTCCTCGACCGGGTCGGCGGAGAACACGCTGGGACGCTTGTCGATCAGGGTCACCGTGTGGCCGCCCGCGAGCAGTTCCCGGGCGATGGACCGTCCGACGACCCCGGCGCCGGCCACGACGATCCGCATCGAGCTGGTGCGGAACGCCCGGGACGGGGCGTCGGCGAGCAGGCCGGAGCCGTCGGCGTAGTCGTCGACGGTGGGGTCGGGAGTCGGGTCAGGCATCGGAGGGGCCTCGCTGCAGCAGGTCCTCCAGGCCGCGCACCGCCTCCGAGGGCAGGGTGAGGTGGACGACGTCGTCGGACTGGACGAGCGTGTCCTCGTCCGGGATGCGGCATTCGCCGAAGCGGGTGACCGCGGCGACGCGCCCACCGACCTCCGCGGCGAGCCGGTCGACGGGCAGGCCCACCCATCCCGGCGGTGCGTCGAGGGCCACGAGGGAGACCCTGTCGGTCTGGTCTCGCCACTCCACCGGACTCGTCCCGGCGGTGACGTACCGGACGAGCCGGCCGGTCGCCCAGGGGACGGTGGTGACGGTCGGGATGCCCAGACGTTCGTAGACCTCGGCGCGACCGGCGTCGTAGATGCGGGCGATCACGCGCTCGACACCGAAGGTCTCGCGGGCCACACGGGCCGCGATGATGTTGGAGTTGTCCCCGGAGGACACGGCGGCGAACGCGTCGGCGCCGACGAGTCCGGCGTCGGTGAGCACCGCTCTGTCGAAGCCCTGGCCGGTGACGGTCTGACCGCCGAACCGTTCGGGCAGTCGGGCGAAGGCCGCGGGGTCGCGGTCGATCACCACCACCGCGTGGCCGGCGGCGTCGAGCTCGGCGGACAACGCCGCCCCGACGCGGCCACAGCCCATGACGACGACCCTCATCGCGAGTCCCACTCCTCACGGCGCACCCTCGTGCCCCAGGGACGTCACGCTACTCACATCCGCGGATGCTGTCCGCCGCGGCGCGCGGGTCCTACGATGTGTCGGTGTCCAGGATCTCCAGGGTCTCCGTGGGAGCCAAGCGCCTGTTGGTGGGGCGCCCCTTCCGCAGCGACACCATCGGCACGATGCGCCTGCGCAAACGGATAGCCCTGCCGGTGTTCGCCTCCGACGCGTTGTCGTCGGTGGCCTACGCCCCGCAGGAGATCTTCCTCGTGCTGTCGATCGCCGGGATGTCGGCGATCGCGTTCACCCCGTGGGTCGGGGTGGCGGTCGCGTTCGTCATGGTCGTCGTCATCGCCTGTTACCGGCAGAACGTCCACGCCTACCCGTCGGGGGGCGGTGACTACGAGGTGGCCACGGTCAACCTCGGTCCCCGCGCCGGCCTCGGGGTTGGTGCGGCGCTGCTCATCGACTACGTCCTCACGGTCGCCGTCTCGATCTCCGCCGCGGCGGCGAACATCGGCTCGGCCATCCCGTTCGTGCAGTCCCACGCCGTCTTCTTCGCCGTACTCGCGATCGCAGGACTCGCCGCGCTCAACCTCCGGGGGATCCGGGAGTCCGGGGCGATGTTCGCGGTGCCCGTCTACGCGTTCCTCGCGTCCATGATCGCGCTCATCGTGTGGGGCCTGGTGCAGGTCGAGGTCCTCGGCCGCGACCTGCGCGCGGAGTCGGCGGGGTTCGACCTCGTCCCCGCGGAGGGCGCCGAGGTGACCGGCCTGGCGCTGGCGTTCGTCGTGGCCAAGTCCTTCGCCTCGGGCTGCGCCGCGCTCACCGGTGTCGAGGCCATCCACAACGGGGTGCCGGCCTTCCGCAAGCCCCGCGCCCGCAACGCGGCGATCACCCTCACGATCCTGGGCGTGCTGTCGGTCTCTTTCCTGCTGGGCCTCATCGCGCTGGCGCGCAGGCTCGGGGTCCGTATCGCCGAGAACCCGGCCACCCAGCTCGTCGGCGCCCCGGAGGGGTATCAGCAGAAGACGATGATCGCGCAGCTCGCGGAGCCGGTCTTCGCCGGGCTGCCGATCGCGTTCTACGTCGTCATGGTCGTGACCGCGACCATCCTCGTGCTGGCGGCCAACACCGCGTTCAACGGCTTCCCCGTGCTGGCGTCGGTCCTGGCCCGCGACAAGTACCTTCCCCGGCAGCTCGCCACCCGCGGCGACCGGCTCGCATTCTCCAACGGCATCGTGCTCCTGGCGATCGCGGCGATCGCGCTGGTGATCGCGTTCGACGCCCGGGTCACGGTCCTCATCCAGCTGTACATCGTGGGTGTCTTCGTGGCGTTCACGCTGGGCCAGCTCGGGATGGTCCGCCACTGGACACGGCGGCTGCAGCACGAGGAGATCCCGGCGGTGCGTCGGCGGGCTCGCCGGTCGCGGGCGGTCAACGCGGTCGGGTTCGGCCTCACCTCGGGTGTCCTCGTCATCGTTATGTCCACCAAGTTCTTCTCCGGCGCCTATATCGCCGTCCTCGCCATGGCGGCGGTCTTCGGCGTGATGAGGCTCATCCACCGGCACTACGACGCGGTGGCGCGTGAACTGGACGACTCCTCCCGCGAGGTCGTGCTGCCCAGCCGCACCCACTGCCTCGTCCTGGTCTCCAAACTGCACCTGCCGACCCTGCGGGCCCTCGCGTACGCCAGGGCGACCCGCCCGGACACCATCGAGGCCCTGACGGTGAACATCGACACCGCCGAGACGCGCACCCTCGTCAGGGAGTGGGAGAGCCGGGGCATCTCCGTTCCGCTCAAGGTCGTCGAGTCCCCGTACCGTGAGATCAACCGCCCGGTCGTGGACTACGTCAAGCGGCTCCGGGACCAGTCGCCGCGGGACGTGGTGATCGTGTACATCCCGGAGTACGTGGTGGGCCACTGGTGGGAGCAGCTGTTGCACAACCAGAGCGCGCTGCGCCTCAAGACCCGCCTGCTCTACGAGCGTGGCGTCATGGTCACCAGCGTGCCGTGGCAGCTGTCGTCCTCGCGTGGCCGGGCGGAGCAGGCCCGCAATGAACCGATCGTCGGGCGTTTGGGCGGACCGGAGGCGAGATGACACACGAGCACACGACCGACTGGACGGGCCGCGTCCTGCGGCTGGAGGTGGCCGGCCCCGCGCACGGCGGTGAGTTCGTCGCCCGGCACGAGGGACGGGTGGTGTTCTGCCGTGGCGGCATCACCGGGGAGACGGTCGACGTCCTGGTCGAGGACGACCCGGGCCGCGCCTTCTGCCGCGGCACCGTGCAGTCGGTGATCGACGTGTCCCCGCACCGGGTGGAGACCGCCTGCCCGGCGGCCGCCGCCGGAGCCGGGTGCTGTGATTGGAGCCACATCGAACCCGCCGCGGCCCGCGGCTTCGCCGGCCGGATCCTCGCCGAGCAGGCAGTCAGGATCGGCCGGATCGACCCGCGCGCCGACGAGATCCCGGTCGAGGCCCCCGCGGGCGACGCCACCGCGACAGGGTGGCGCACGGTCGCCCGGTGGGTCACCGGCCCGGATGGCCGTCCCGGCGTCCGTCGGGCGCGGTCGCGGGACCTCGTGATGGAGCCCTGCGTCCAACCCGATCCGCGCATTCTCGACGCGGTGACCGTCGCGGACGTGGGCCCCGGACGCGAGCTCCTCGGGCTGCTCGGTGACGACGGGACGGTCCACGTCGCCCACCGGCCCGCGGTGCGTGACGAGCCCCGCGGGCAGGGCTCGCGCGCGCGTCGATCCGCCGCGACCCGGGCCCGGGCGCGGCGCTCCCGGGCGGCGGACTGGGAGTTCGTCACCGGCGGACCCGACGTCGTGCGGCGCGTGGGGGAGCGGGAGTGGCGGTTGCCCCCCGAGGCCTTCTGGCAGGCCCACCGCAGCGCGGCGACCCACTACGCGTCGGCGGTCCGCACGGCCGTGGCGCAGGCCCCGGGACTTCCGGACGAGCCCGTCGTCTGGGACCTCTACGGGGGCGCCGGACTGTTCGCCGCGGCCGTGCGGGAGGCCGTTCCGGGCGCGGACGTGACGGTGGTGGAGTCGTCCTCGGCCTCGCTGGGGGCGGTGTCGACCACCTCCGGATCCGGCGACCCGGACACGGCGTCCGCGGCCGGCCCGGGAGTGCACACGGTGCGCTCGAGGGTCGAGACGTTCCTCGAAGACCACGCGTTGGACGCCGACGCCCGCCGGGCGCCCGACGTCGTCGTGCTCGACCCGCCGCGCGGGGGCGCCGGCATCCCCGTCATGCAGCGCCTGGCGGAGGTGGCCCGGTCACGGATCGTCCACGTCGGTTGCGACGCCGCGAGTCTGGCCCGGGACGTCGGCGCGCTCGTCGCGGCCGGGTGGACGCTGACGGACCTGCGTGGCGTCGCTGCGTTCCCCGGTACCCACCATGTCGAGGGGATCGCGGTGCTGGATGCCCCGGTCGCGCGCTGAACCGCCACGGCGGTCGGCGGCCGACCGACCGACCGCGGGCGAGCCGGAGGGCCCTCAGCCCGTAGACTGGCGATTCGACCCATCGGGGTGTCGGACAGGGAAGGGGCAGTCGACAGCAATGAGCGTGCTCGATCAGGTGAACGGCCCCTCGGACCTCAGGGGGCTCGGACCCGACGAGTTGGGCCGGTTGTGCGGCGAGATCCGCGAGTTCCTCATCCGCAAGGTCGCTGCCACGGGCGGGCACCTCGGACCCAACCTGGGCGTCGTCGAGCTGACGGTCGCCCTGCACCGCGTGTTCGACTCGCCGCGCGACCCCATCGTCTTCGATACCGGGCACCAGTCATACGTGCACAAGATGCTCACCGGGCGCCGGGATTGCTTCGACGGCCTGCGCACCCGCGGGGGCCTCTCCGGCTACCCGTGCCGGGCGGAGAGCGAGCACGACATCGTCGAGTCCTCGCACGCCACCGCGTCGCTGTCGTACGCGGACGGGCTCGCCAAGGCCTTCGCGCTGCGTGGCGAGCGCGACCGGACCGTCGTCACCGTGATCGGGGACGGGGCGATGACCGGTGGCATGGCGTGGGAGGCCCTCAACAACATCGCGGCCGCGAAGGACCGGCCCATGGTGATCGTCGTCAACGACAACGGGCGATCGTATTCACCGACGATCGGCGGTCTCGCCGAGCGGCTGGGTGCCCTGCGTCTGCAGCCCGCGTACGAGAAGGCGATGGACCGGACGAAGAGCGCCCTGACCGCCCGCAAGGATGTCGTCGGCAAAGCGGTCTACTCGGTACTGCACGGCATCAAGGCCGGCGTCAAGGACGTCGTGTCTCCCCAGGAGCTGTTCGCCGACCTCGGCCTCAAGTACATGGGTCCGGTCGACGGGCACAACCTCGCCGCCACCGAGGCGGCACTCCGACTCGCCAAGGACTTCGGGGGCCCGGTGGTGGTCCACGTGGTCACCCGCAAGGGCATGGGCTACGTCCACGCGGAGAACAACGAGGCCGATCAGATGCACGCCACCGGGGTGATCGACCCCGAGACCGGCAAGCCGCTGTCGACCTCGTCGTCCGTCGACTGGACCTCGGTGTTCTCCGAGGAGCTCTGCGCGATCGGCACAGAGCGTGACGACGTCGTGGCGATCACCGCCGCGATGGCGGGGCCCACCGGGCTCGCGGCGTTCGGCGAGCGGTTCCCCGATCGGATGTTCGACGTCGGTATCGCCGAGCAGCACGCGGTTGCCTCCGCGTCCGGGCTGGCCCTGGGCGGGATGCATCCCGTGGTGGCCGTCTACTCGACCTTCCTCAACCGGGCCTTCGACCAGCTCCTCATGGACGTCGCCCTCCTCCGTCAGCCCGTGACCCTGGTGCTGGACCGTTCGGGCGTGACCGGCCCCGACGGCGCCAGCCACAACGGGATGTGGGACCTGTCGCTCACCGGCATCGTCCCCGGCGTGCGGGTGGCCGCGCCGCGCGATGCGCTCACCCTGCGCCAGGAGCTCCGCGAGGCCGTGGCCGTCGACGACGGCCCCACTGTCGTGCGCTTCCCCAAGGGCTCCGTGGGCGAGCCCGTGCCGGCCCTGGCCACCTCCGAGGACGGCGTGGACCGCGTTCACGGCCCGGGTGATGCCGAGGTGCTGGTGGTGGCCGTGGGCCCCATGGTCGCTCCGGCCGTGGCCGCGGCCCGCGCGCTCGAGGCCGAGGGGATCTCCGTGGACGTGGTCGACCCGAGGTGGGTCTACCCCGTGCCGGCGTCGATCGTCGAGTCCGCCCGCGGCCGCCGCCTGGTGGTGACGGTCGAGGACAACGGACTCCACGGCGGGGTCGGGTCCGCGGTCTCGGCCCGCCTGGACGGTGCCGCGGTGCAGTGCGACCGTATCGCACTGGGCATCCCGCAGGAGTTCCTCGACCACGGCTCCCGCGCAGAGATCCTCTCCGAGGCCGGCCTGACCGCGGAGGGGATCGCCGAGAGCATCAGGGCCCGCCTGGCACTGTGACCGCGGCCCGGCCGACCAGGCGGGTCAGCTCTCCGCCCGGAACCGGCGCACCGCCTCGAGCAGGGGGCCGGTCGTCAACTCGATCTGCCACTCGCGTGCTTCTTCCTCACGCAGAACCTCATGGAGCAGTTCGGCGTCGTCGGCGGGAGTGGTGGTTGCCGCACGCCAGACCCACAGCCGCAGTGTCGAAGGCTTGAGGAGCAGCCCCTGGTCGATGCCCAGGTCGTCGGCGAGAGCGGCGATCGCCTCCCGCGCGACGTCCAGGAGCGCGGCGGCCTCTGGCTCGTTGCGCTTCCAGGACGCGTGCGGGGGATGCTCGGCGGGCGGCCCCTGACGTGACGGCAGGTCCTCGCGGCCGAGCCCGTCGGCCCATTCCAGTGCGGCCAGCCATTCGCCGACCAGGCGTCTGCGTTGCGGGCCGTCGAAACCGTCGATCGCCAGTAGCGCGGACCGGCTGGTCGGGCCTACCCGTGCGGCCTCGATGACGGCGGCGTCGGCCAGCAATCGCTTGGGGGCGATGTCCCGCTCGGCGGCCACGCGGTCGCGGGCCATCCACAGCTCCCGCGCGCGGGCCAGCTGGCGGGCGTCGCGCAGACTCGACAGGCGCGTCAGACGTCGCCAGGGGTCGGCGGCGGCCGGGGCCGGGACCGAGTCGACGAGGTGCCGACACTCCGCCTCGAACCACTCACGGCGGCCCAGGGCGTCGAGTCGGGGCAGCACCTCGTCCGCCAGTTCGTGGAGGAACAGCACGTCGTAGGCCGCGTAGTCGAGCCACGCGGCGGGCAGCGGCCGGCGGGACCAGTCCGCGGCCGAGTGCGCCTTGGCCAGCCCGATCCCGAGGTGCTCGGAGATCATGGCGGCGAGGTTGACCCTCTCGATCCCGAGGAACCGGCCGGCGAGCTCGGTGTCCACCAGCGACGTGGGATGGATGCCGAGCTCGCGGAGGGACGGCAGGTCCTGGCTCGCGGCGTGGAACAGCAGCGGCCGCTCCGAGAGGACGGTGGCGAGCGGTCCGACGGTCCGGCCCGGGGTCTCCGGGTCCACGAGCAGGGCGGGCTCGCCGGGGACGCGGAGCTGGAGGAGGAACGCGCGCTCGGAGTAGCGGATCCCGGAGGCGCGTTCGACGTCCACCGCGATCGGCTCGGACGACGCGTCCAGGGCGTCGACGACCGCACCGATCCCGGAGAGGTCGTCGATGAACTCGTACTCGGCAGGGGGAGGCGCCGCCCCGGGCGGGGTCTCGCCGCGGCGGCGCCCGCTCACGCCCGTCCGTGCAGGGACGTGACCCCGACGGGCGGCAGGCCGGCGGCCTGCGCCAGGGTCTTGCAGAACGCCGACGCGTGGCCGGTGAGGTCCGGCTCGAGGGCCGTCCACGACGCGCGCAGCTCCAGCTGATGGGCCTGCGGGGGGCCGGCGATGTCGCCGTAGCGGACGGAGGCCGTGCTGGTGACGGTCCCGCCGAGGGCCGTGTACGGTCCGGCCTCCTCGTCGAGCGCCTCGGTCAGCCAGCTCCACGCCACCTGCGGCAGGAGCGGATCACCCGCCAACGAGGCCTCCATGTCCGCCTGGATGTACGCGACCAACCGCAGGGTGCCGTTCCACGCGTCGTCGCCTGACGGGTCGTGCAGCAGGATGAGCCGGCCGAACGCGTCGCCGTCGGAGAATTCCGGCACGTCGTCGCCCCGGGGCGGGAGGATCTCCACACCGAGGGCGTGACTGTAGGGCGCCAGTCGCTGCGGCGGGCGGATCGGGCCGACCGAGATCTCGGGGCGGACCTCGAGCCGCGACAGCGACTCGACCGCCGCCCGGAAGACCTCGGGCTCGCCGTCATTGACCGATGTGCTCACAGGTCGTCACGCTAGCGACCACCGCCACGGGCGTGGAAGAGGCGCGCCGTCACCTGGCCGGGTGGGCAGACCGGCCCCGGCGGTCACTTCATGGGACGATGGAGGCGTGTTGAACTCTGATGCGTCCTCGTCCCCCCTTCCCGGCGGCGCCCCCGGCGCCGGAACCACCGAGCGGGTGGCCGTGGCCCCGGGCCGTCGCGCCGGGACCGGCCCCTACCTCGACGAGGTGACGGGCAGGGGCGGGTCGCACACGCCGGTGTGGTTCATGCGCCAGGCGGGACGGTCCCTGCCCGAGTACAAGGAGGTCCGGGGCGGCTCGACCATGCTCGAGGCGTGCTTCGACCCGGAGATGACCTGCGAGATCACGCTGCAGCCGGTGCGCCGTCACGGCGTGGACGCGGCGATCTTCTTCTCCGACATCGTCATCCCCCTGGCCGCGGCCGGCGTGGACATCGACATCGTCCCGGGGACCGGTCCCGTGGTGGCCGAGCCGATCCGCGACGAGTCCGACGTGGCCGCGCTGCCCGAGCTCACCCCGGACCGACTGGAGGCCATCGAGGAGGCGGTCCGGCTCATCACCGCGGAGCTCGACCCGGCCGTGGCCCTCATCGGCTTCGCGGGCGCGCCCTTCACCCTGGCCTCCTATCTCATCGAGGGCGGCCCCAGCCGCAACCACGAGCACACCAAGTCGCTCATGTACTCCCGCCCCGAGGTGTGGAACGCGCTGATGGGCAAGCTCGCCGACCTCACGACCGTGTTCCTCCGCGCGCAGATCGGGGCGGGCGTCGACGCGATCCAGCTCTTCGACTCGTGGGCCGGGGCGCTGACCGAGCGGGACTACCGCTCTCTGGTCCTGCCGCATTCCACGCGCATCTTCTCCGACGAGGTCATCTCCTCGGTACCGCGCACGCACTTCGGCGTGGGCACCGGCGAGCTGCTCGGCGCCATGAGTGAAGCCGGCCCAGAGGTGGTGGGCGTGGACTGGCGCATCCCACTCGACGACGCCGCCGCCCGGGTGCCCGGCAAGGTCCTGCAGGGCAACCTCGACCCGGCGATGCTCTTCGCCGACCGCTCGGCCCTGGACGGCGAAGTCCGGCGCATCCTCGAGGAGGGGCGCCGCGCCCGCGAGGCCGGCTCCGCCGGGCACGTCTTCAACCTCGGCCACGGGGTCCTGCCCGCGACCGACGCGGGTGCCGTGACCCACGTGGTGGAGCTCGTCCACGAACTCTCCGGCAAGTGACGGAGACGTCGCCGCGGGTCGTCGTGGTGGGGGGCGGCCTCAGCGGACTGACGGCCGCCTACCAGCTCTCCCTGGAGCTCCCCGACGCCCACGTGACCGTCCTCGAGGCGTCGGCGTCACCCGGGGGAGCGCTGCACACGGTCGACTTCCCGTCGGGGCCCATGGAGCTCGGTGCGGAGGCGTTCATCGCCCGCCGCCCCGAGGCCTCACAGCTCGTCGTCGAACTCGGCCTCACCGACTCGCTGCGCCACCCGGGCCCGCTCGGGCCGGCCATCCTCACCGGCGGGCGCGCGGTCCCCATGCCGCGCGGGACCCTCATGGGTCTGCCGTCGGACGTCGACGCCCTGTCGGAGGTGCTCGGCCCCGCCGAGCGGGAAGTCGCCGCGCGCGAGGCGGATCTGCCGCTCGCGTGGGAGCCTGGCTCGGACGTGTCCCTGGGCGCCCTGATCGCCGAGCGGTTCGGCCCCGCGGTCGTCGCCCGGCTCGTCGATCCCATGCTCGGCGGGGTGTACGCCGCCCCCAGCAGCGGGCTCGGCCTGCGCCAGGTCGTGCCCGGGCTCGCCGAGGCGCTCGATCGCGGCGCACCCAGCCTCACCGCCGCCGCCCGCCAGCTCACCGGCACCCGCACGCCCGGCCCGGTGTTCGCCACTCTCGACGGCGGCTATCGCGTCCTCGTCGACGCACTCGCCGCCGCCTCCGGCGCCCTGATCCGCACGGGCGCGAGGTGCACCTCCCTGCGTCGCGAGGGCAACGGATACACGCTGGCGGTCGCCGGCGACCGCGGGTCGTGGACCGAGAACACGGACCTCGTCGTCGTCGCCGTCCCTGTTCGCCACGCCGCGCCGCTTCTCACCGCCGCCGGCGGCCTCGACGCCGGGGAACAGGCGCTGTCCGGAATCCGCACGGCCTCCTCGGCCGTCGTCGCGCTCGAGGTCGACCGCTCGACGAACCTCCCCGAGCGGTCCGGAATCCTCGTCGCAACCGACGAACCGGTGCCGTTCAAGGCCATGACCTTCACGAGCCACAAGTGGCCCCACCTCGACACCCGCCCCGGTCACCTGGTGCGGGTGTCGTTCGGGCGACTCGACGACGACGAGGTGCTCGCCTCCGACGACGCCGCCCTCACCCGGATGGCCGGGTCCGCGCTGGGGGGACTGTGCGGCTCGGTGCCGACGATCCTGCACTCGCGGGTGCGCCGCTGGACGGACGCACTCGCCGAGATCGGCCCCGGTCACGACGCCCGGATCGCCGGGGTACGGGCCGAGCTGGCCGAGCGGCTACCCGGCGTGGAGCTCGTCGGCGGGGCGACCGAGGGCGTAGGGGTACCCGCCTGTATCGGGTCGGCACGGGCCGCGGCCCGTCGGCTGGCCGCGAAGTGGCAGGATTGAGCCATGGCACGCCTCGACTACAAGAAGCTCAACTCCACCCTGCGCTACCTCATGTTCTCGGTCTTCACCGTGACGCCCGGGCAGCTCGGAGACGACCGGGACGCGGTCGCCGCGGATCTCGAGACCTTCCTCGCCCGCTACGAGGGCACGGACGTCGTGGTGCGCGGACTGTACGACGTCTCCGGCCTGCGCGCCGAGGCCGACTTCATGTTCTGGACCCACGCCGAACACATCGAGGACCTGCAGCGGTTCTACAACGACTTCCGACGCACCACCCTGCTCGGCCGGGCCAGCACGGCGTTCTGGTCCAACACCGCCCTGCACCGGCCCGCCGAATTCAACAAGAGCCACATCCCCGCGTTCCTCGCCGAGGAGGAACCGGGAGCGTACATCTCCGTGTACCCGTTCGTGCGTTCCTACGAGTGGTACCTGCTGCCCGACGAAGAGCGGCGCCAGATCCTCGCCGAGCACGGTCGCGCCGCCCGCGAGTATCCGGACGTCCGCGCGAACACCGTGCCCGCGTTCTCGCTGGGTGACTACGAGTGGATCCTCGCCTTCGAGGCGCCGCAGCTCGACCGCATCGTCGATCTCATGCGGATCATGCGCTCGACCGAGGCCCGTCGCCACGTGCGCGAGGAGATCCCGTTCTTCACCGGGCCGCGCGTCACGGCCGCGCAGCTCACCGCGTCCCTGCCGTAGGGTCCACGCTCACCCGACAGAGCGCGGAAAAGGGGCCGGCCGGAACTGATCCGGTCGGCCCCTTTCGCGCGTGTCGCGCTCAGCCCTCGGCGGGCTCGAGCGTCAGGCTCACCGAATTGATGCAGTATCGCAGGTCGGTGGGCGTGCCGTAGCCCTCGCCGGCGAACACGTGTCCCAGGTGACCGTGGCAGTTGGCGCAGATGACCTCGGTGCGGGTCATGCCGAGCGAGGTGTCCTCGCGCTCGATGACCGCGTCGCCGGCCAGCGGAGTGAAGAACGAGGGCCAGCCGCAGTTCGACTCGAACTTGGCGTCGCTGCGGAACAGCTCCGCACCGCAGCCGCGGCAACGGTAGACGCCCTCGGTCTTGGTGTCGTTGTACTCGCCCGTGAAGGGCCGCTCGGTCCCGGCCTGCCGCAGGACCTGGTACTCCGCCGGGGTGAGGCGGCGGCGCCACTCGGCGTCGTCGAGGGTGAAGTCGGGCTGGGGGGTGTGGCTGTCGGTGGGCTTGCTCATGCCCGCAGGTTACGCCGCCGCGGCAGCCGGTGCGATCCGCTCGTGGCGGCTGGGGTCCGAGCGGCGCCACAGGAGCACCACCAGGACGGTGGCCAACAGCAGCAGCCAGCCGAGGGTCGGGTGCGCGAACTCGAGCAGCCGCCCGTAGTACGGCCAGCGTGTCGACTCCCAGAAGTCGAGTGTGAAGAACCCGTAGGCGGCGAGCCACGCCGGCCAGGTGCGCACCAGGGACCTGTCGAGCACCACCGTGAGCATGATGGGGATGAGCATCATGGAGTAGTACATCTGGCCGAGGGTGGAGACGAGGAACACACCGGTGAGGACGACGCCGGAGGTGGTGGCGAGCCACAGCACCTCGTGGTTGTGGCGGTACTCGAGCAGCAGCCACACCGCCAGCAGCGTCGCGGCCACCACGAGGATCCGCGCGACCAGGATGAGCGGCTCCGGGACCCCGTAGTACAGACCGAGCCCCGCGAGCGAGCTGTTGTAGTAGTCACGCACCTCGCCCATGTAGGCCAGTGTGGTGTCGAGGTAGCTGCGGGCGTCGACGGTCAGCGCCCAGCCGGCGGCCATGGCCACGGCGGGGATCGCGGCGGCCGTGACGAACGGTTGCCACTGCCTGCGGATGAGCGGCAGCACGAGTAGAGGCGCCAGCATCGGTTTGATCGCGAGCGACAGGCCGATGGCCACGCCGGCCCACCACAGGCGCCGGCGGTGCAGGAGGTACAGGAACGCGACCTGGCAGAGGAAGATCACGCCGTTGACGTTCGTGAACACCAGCGTGTTGGTCACGGCCTCCGTGCAGAACGCGGCCAGCAGGATCGCGGGGGCGGCGAACGACCGGACGTCCAGGTCGAACAGCCGCATCAGCAGCCACAGCGCGGCGATGATCGCGGCGGTGTTGAGGCCGATGAACAGCCAGCGGGCGAGCGTGTAGTTGTCGATCATCCCGAACGGGGCCAGCATCAACGTCCCGCTGGGGGCGTAGAGGTAGTGCGGCTGGACGGTCAGCAGGTTCTCGGCGTACACCGGCTCGCCGGCGAGGAACCGCCTGGTGGCGGCGTAGACCGTGCCGAAATCGTTGGTGATCGAGCCGTTGACGGCCCGGATCAGGACACGGTGGATGACGGTCATGATCGCCAACGGCCACAACACGTGGGCAAGGACGCGGGGCACGGTCATCGTGTTTCGGGTGGGCAACGGCACGTCAGGCAGGGTACCGCCTGGCCCTCCGGGGTCGGGCGAGGCGCTCCGGTCGGTCAGGACGGGCAGGCGGCGGAGTCCTCGGCGGTGTCGGGGTCGGCCAGGAATCCGGTCACCGCGGTTCGGGCGCACCCGGAGTGCAGGATCACCCGCGACCCGGGCGCGCCCCAGGTGAGCGTGCGGACGTCGGTGGCGCCGGCGGCGGTGAGCGCGGCGACGGACGGTTCGACGGCGGCGGCGCCGGCGACGGGGTCGGCGATCCCGCCCAGGAGCAGGACCGGGACGTCGGCGGGCACGCTGACCGGGGCCTGCCCGGGGACGGGCCAGGTGGAGCATGCGGACAGCTGCGCGGCGAGGATCTCCCCGAACGGCGGGGTCCCGGCCCACTCGGTGCTCAGTTCGTCGACGCGGTTGACCGGCACGCGGCGTGACAGGTCGGAGCACCCGGCCACGTACGGCAGGGAGGTCCCGGACAGTTCTGTGGCGCGGTCGCGGACGCTGTCGGGGGTCTCGTCGGGCGCCGCGCTCACGAGGTCGCCGAGGATCACGTCGCCCGGGGACGGGGCGCCGGCGGAGGCGCCGGACAGGTCGGCCAGCGCGGAGCGGACGACGTCGGACAGCAGGGCTGCGGCCACGGTCGCGCCGGGGTCGCGGGCGCGGTCGAGGGCCCGGGCGATCGCGTCGACCTTCTGGTCGGCGTCGCCGGGTCCGCACTCCGGCCGCGTGCACGAGGCGGCCCAGAGCCGCAGCGCGGAGTCGGAGCCGTCGAGGGCGGCGCGGGCGGCGGCCTCCTGGTCGCCGTCGGCGGGGGCGGGCGAGTCGACGACCAGCGTCGACAGACGGCCGGGGTGGGCGCTCGCGTAGGCCAGGGCGGTGCGGGCGCCGGTGCCGATCCCCAGAACGGCGAGTCCGGGGACCCCCCATTCCTGCCGGAGCCGTTCGAGGTCCTCGGCGGCGCCCGCGGCGCCGAAGTCCAGTTCGCGGCCCTGGAGCTGGTCGGTGCAGGACTGCGCGGTGTCGGCGAGGGCGCCGCGCACCTCGGGGGAGGTGGGGTCGGTGCCACGGTCCGCCAGCCCGTCGAGTGTGCGCCGGGCGGGGAAGGACAGGCACGCTCCGGCCGCGCCGGACCGGCCCCGATGGTCGACGACGACGAGCGGCCGGGAGTCGGTGAGTTCGGGGCCGGCGGAGGCGAGCCGCGCCGTGAGGCTGTCGGGTGAGGTCTCGGGACCGGCGACGACGACGAGGGGCGCGGCGTCGTCCGGGGTGCCCGTCGCCGTGAGGCGCAGGACGGGCGTGTCCCCGAGCGTCGAGCACTCGACGGTGGCCTCCTCCGGCATCCCGCGGGCCCGGTCCGCCGCGCAGGGTGTCCAGGTGAGGTCGGAGCGCGGTGCGAGCCACTCCGGGCGGTCCGCTGTCTCCCGGCCGGTACCGCCGTCGGCGTCACGGCCCGGGCCGTCGACGGTGGCCAGCCGCGGGCCCGTGGCGGGCAGAGGCGCGCAGGCGGCCGCCGCCACCGCGATGGCGGCCAGCACGGCACCGAGCGCGCGCGTCAGCCGGTCGCGGCACCGGGGAGCCGGGTGGTCTCCGCCGCGGGTCATCTGTTCGAGGCGCCGGGGAGCCGGATCGTCTCCGCCGCGCCTCACCCGGACGCCCCGTCGACGACCCAGCGCGTGTAGAGCCCGCCGCGTGGGCAGGTGAACGCGGCGGCGAGCCGCATCGGCACCCTGCTGGTGCCCGGGCCGCTGGCCAGCGGTGTGCGGTCGCCGCCGACGACGAGCTGCGGCGCGACGGACAGCACGAGCTCGTCGACCGCGCCCTCGCGGAGGAAGGTGCCGAGGAGTCCGGGGCCGCCCTCGAATGCCACCTCGGACGCCCCGAAGTGGGTGGCCAGCGATCGGACCGCCGCGCGCAGCGGCCCGGGGTCCAGCACGTGGACGGTCACGCCCTGTCGGCGGGCGGCCTCCAGGCGGTCGCCCGGGACGCCGTGTGCGGCGACGACCTGGACGGCGTCGCCCAGGGGCGCGCAGTGGTCGATCAGCCGGTCGGGGATGCTCCGGGTGAACACCAGGACCACCGGCGGGGGACCGGGGCGTCGGTCCGCCCAGGCGTCGGCGATCGTGGCGGGACCGTATCCCTCGGTCAGCGCCGTGGCGGAGCCCACCATCACCAGGTCGGCCCGGGCGCGCATGGCGTCGTAGACGAGCCTGTCGGTCGGGGTGCCGAGCCCGCCGCTACGCCCGTCGACGGTCGTGCTGCCGTCGACCGTGGAGATCATTACCGCCCGGATGCGGGGCAGGGCGAGATCGGGCTCCGGCTCCAGCGCCTCCCAGAGGGTGTCCAGGGCCGCGGGGTCGTCGTCGATCACGGTGAGCCGTGTCGTGTGCACCGCGGACTCCTTCCGTTCTGACGTCGGATGCCCCCACGATAGGCTCTGCGTATGGTCTCTCGCCTCGTTGACGTCACCCCGGTGGTCCCTGCCGACCAGCTCGTGGCCCAGATGGTGCCGCCGTCGATGTTCGACGACGTCAGCTTCGACTCCTACATCCCGGATCCGGCGCAGCCCTCGCAGGCCGCCGCGGTCAAGGCGTGTCGGCAGTTCGCGGAGGAGGTCAACTCGCGGCGCGCGCCGAAGAAGGGCCTATTCGGGCGGCGCCCCAAGGCCGTCCAGGGCACCGGTATCTACCTCGACGGCGGGTTCGGCGTGGGTAAGACCCACCTGTTGACCTCGATCTATCACAACTGTCCCGAGCCGAAGGCGTTCGGCACGTTCGTCGAGCTGACGCACGTGGTGGGTGCGCTCGGCTTCAACCGGGCGGTCGAGGAGCTCTCGGGCCACTCCGTGCTGTGCATCGACGAGTTCGAGCTCGACGACCCGGGCGACACCATGCTCGTCTCCCGCCTGCTCGCCGAGCTGACGACGGCCGGCGTCAGTGTGGCGGCCACGTCCAACACCCTGCCCGAGCAGCTGGGGGAGGGGCGCTTCGCGGCCAAGGACTTCATGCGGGAGATCCGCAAGATGTCGGGCATCTTCGAGTCCATCCGGGTGGACGGCCCGGACTACCGGCACCGCAACCTGCCGCCGGCCCCGGACCCGATGACCGACGATGACCTGCGGGCGGACGCCGAGGCGGTCGACGGCGCGACGTTCGATGACTTCGACGAGCTGTGCCAGCACCTGTCGACCCTGCATCCCTCCAAGTACAACCGCCTGGTCGACGGGGTGAACCGTGTCTGCCTGAGCGGGGTCAAGCCGCTGCCGGACCAGTCGATCGCGCTGCGGCTCGTGGTGCTCGCGGACCGTCTCTACGACGCGGGCATCCCGGTGCGGAACTCGGGCGACAAGCTGGACGCGATCTTCACCGAGGAGATGGTCGCCGGCGGGTACCGCAAGAAGTACCTGCGGGCGACTTCGCGCCTGCTGGCGCTGTCCCGCTTCGAGACCGTCGGCGGCTGAGCGCCGGCCGCAGCTGGCTCATTCCCGACGGCAGCGCCGCAGCCGGCTGATCGCCGGCCGCAGCTGGCTCATTCCCGACCGCAGCGCCGCGGCGCGCCCGGGGCCGGCGACCCGCCCGGGTTCTCAACCCGCGACGTCGCTTATCGGATCACCCGCCACCCATCGGCCTCCGCGCCGCCTATCTGCCTACGCACCACCTATCCGATAGCGCGCCACCTATCCGATAGCGCGACGCCTACGGGATCCCACAGGTGGCGCGTGGGCAGATAGGTGGCGTTGCCACAGCCGGGCATCGCCAGGGCGGCCTATCCCGAAGGAGCGCTCGAGGACCGGGATCGTCCGGCCGCGGCAGCGCGGCTCAGAAAGAGCGCGATTCAGAGAGGCAGTTCGTAGACGACATCGGTGTTGGCGACGCCGCCCACGTCAAGAGTCCGGTTCCCGCGGGGCTCGAACCCGTGCTTGACGTAGAACCGACGGGCCCGCGCGTTCGCGATATTCGTGGCCAACCAGACGCTCCGCACACCCGACTGTCGACTTCGCGCCGTCACGTCGTCGAGCATCCGGGACGCGATCCCTGCGCCGTGGTGGTCCGGGTCGACATAGAACTTGCTGATACCCCTCGTGGGGCGGTGGACGATCTGCGCTGCGCAGTCGGGATCCATCACGGTGCCCTCGACGAGCAGTACGTACCCCACGATCGCGCCGCAGTCTGCCCGGCACACCAGCACCTCGTGGTCCGAGGACTCCGTGTATGCCCTGAACGCCTCCTCACTGAGGTGCTCGGCGATGAAGGCCTCGATCACCCCCGCGTCGAGGTCCGGCGGGCACGCCAGCGGGAACGTACGGGCGGCCAGATCCGACAGGGGGCGGAGGTCGGCTTCTACGGCCTCGTCGAGTCGCGCGGTCACCCGACCAGCCTAGGGGCACCGTTCACGCGTGCAGATGGAGGCTCTCGTCCTCGCGTACCCCGCGGATGACATACCGCTCGATGTCGTCGCCACCGCCGAGGACGAGTGTGACCTCATACGAGTCGGCGGCGGTCCGGCGGAGGTCGGCGAGGACCCCGGTGGTATGACGGAAGTCGACGACGCGGCCGCGCA